>JBDUEO010000309.1:0-4529 GCA_040002335.1 Parafilimonas sp.
CCGGTTAATTTACCTAAATGCTTATCAGCCATTAATATTTTAATTTGGTGGTTCATACGTAAAGCAGTTTTATAACATACTGATAATTGTCTTTCAAGTTCTTTAGCCGCAACACCGTTTCTTGTTGTTGTTTGTAAGAAGATAGCATAAAACCAATATGTGAGCGGCGTTGTTGTTTTCTCAAATACTGTGTCCTTACATGGATATAGCTGAAAGCCACATGAAGGGCATTGGTAAGACCTCCTATCCTTCACACGTGTAAATGTATTGTCGCTTTCACATTTAGGGCAAATTAAGCCTGTAAAGCGCAATTCAAATATCTTATGCAAACATGCATCTTCATTAGGATACATTTCCCTAAACTCTTTTATTGTAAATCTTTTTATTCCCATGATATTTTATAGTTCAGAACTTTCAACTAATATAAACAAAAAAAATGCTATTATTTACGTCTGTTTACGACTGGTATTGATGGATAATTTACAACATCAATAAATTGGACATTATCAATATTAAATGATTGCATCTTTTGTTCTTTAATCAATTTGTATATATATGAAGCGGTGACATCATGTTTCTTAGCATAACTATTAATTGTAATTAAACGACTAATGTCAACCTTCATAACACAAATATATACATTAGTTCTGAACTACCAACTAATATTTTATTTATTCATACTCTATATTGCTTTCGTTGAATATTTGGTCAAAGCCATAAAACTTGTATTTGTCTTGTAAGCGTGTGTTATCATTCTCTAACCATTCTGTTTTAACCCAATATAAACCTCTCTTGTCACCAAACTTAGAGCGTAGTAATTTAATTATTCCGTGTCTGTTGAGTGTTCTTAGGGTTTCTCGTGGGCTGTAATTGCTTCCGGTTAGTTCGTGGTATTTCTCTTGCAATTCCTTTAGCTTACATGGTGTACCAATAAGGTCAAACAATGCAAGCAATTGAAATTTAAATTCAGATTTGTAAGGAAATTCTAATGTCTTAACAGGCTGTTCAACAACATCAGCACTAACAAGTTGTTTGTTTGGTGTGTTATTGAGTGCTAATGTGCCTGCTTTTATCTTCTTAATCAGCTTTTCAACATCAGTTAATTTAGCTGCTAATTCATCTCTATTCTTATATAATGTATTAAGAATCAGTTCAATGCATTGCCAATAAAACGAAATTTTTATCGGTTAATATTTTTAAAGCGATTGAGTTAATTTATGCCTTTTTTACCATCCGCCGCTTGCCCCGCCGCCGCCGCTGCTTCCACCGCCAAAGCCACCAAATCCTCCGCCGCCCCCGAAGCCGCCGCCACCACCAAATCCACCACCGCCACCACGTCCCCAACCTCCCAAAAACATGGCAGGCACAATCCAGCTTCCAAATCCTCTCCGGCTCATCATACCACCGCCCCGTCCACCACGGCCGCGGCCTGCCAGAATTAATACCACAATTAAAATAATAATAAAGCCTAAAATATTGCCGCCTTTTCCGTCATCTTTTTCTGTACCTCTTTCCTTGTATTCACCGACTGCAGCTTGCTCCAGCGAATTAACAGCGTCATCAATACCCTGGTAATAATCTTCATTTTTAAAGTTTGGTGTAAGGTCGTTTGCTATAATATCTTCTGACTGAACATCGGTTATTGCGCCTTCTAAACCATAGCCAACTTCAATACGAATTTTATGATCATTCTTTGAAATAAGTAATAGCACGCCATTGTTGTGTTTTGAACCGCCAATTCCCCATTTTCTAAAGAGTGTGTTGGCATAATCTTCAACCGGAACATCATTCAGATCATTAATTGTAACTACAGAAATCTGGTTGCTGGTACTATCGCTGAATGCATCTAATTTTTGTTCGAGAATTTGTTGCTGGTCTGATGAAAGCAAACCTGCATTGTCAACCAACAACTTTGGCGGATTTGGTTTTGGCAATACATTTTGTGCAGAAAGATTAACTACGCAACTAATAAAAATTATAAGATATAAAAGACGTTTCATTTTGCTATTGAATAAAAGAGACACGTTTAAAATGTGAAGCCTGTGATGCCATGAAAGTATGCAGTACAAGGGAGTGACACAACCGTGATGCCATGAAAAACAATTGCTGATAACATAAAATTTTAATCGTTTTATTTTCCAAAAACAATATCATCCGGTAATTCATTTTTATCTGAAACAGCATCGTAAGGAAAATGTGTTTTAAGCAACTGGCCTGTTTTATACATTATTTCAATAATGCCTTCTGCATAATTTTCTTTTTTGAATTCGCTGATCATTTTATGAACAGCATTGTTCCAGAATTGCTGGCCAGCCTTATTGTAAATTCCTTCATCAGCAAAAAGCGCAAGCTGCTGGTGCACCGTGGCAACATAAATTAATACAGCATTGCGGTTTTCGGTTTCATTCATTTTTAAGTGAAGAAATATTTCAGCGGCGCGGTCGAGCGGATCAACAAAACGGCATTTGCTTTCTACATACAAACGCACTTCGCCGCTTGTTTGTTTCTCTGCTGCCTGAATGGCATCTACAATTTTTGTTTCTTCTTCGGCCGTAAAAAACTTCTGCTGTTTCGGTTTAAATAGAGATAACATCAGCAAAAATTATTTAGTATCGAAGTTAATGTCAGGTGCTTTTTCACTTCCGGGATCTGCTTTGTAATAAGCTTTGGTTTGAAAATGAAATATACCGGCAAAGATACTGTTGGGAAATTTGCGCACTTGTAAATTGTATGTATTTACCGCATCGTTATAATCGCGCCGCGCAATATTGATACGGTTTTCTGTGCCTTCAATTTGTGTTTGAAAATCCTGAAATGCTTTTGTAGTTTGCAATTGCGGATATGCTTCTGCTACCGCAAGTAATCTTCCAAAAGCGCTTTGCAACTGGCCTTGCGCCTGTTGATATTTTGCAAGCGTATTAGGATCGTTTATATCAACCTGCACGCTTGTTGCTTTTGCTCTTGCATCAATTACTGCTGTTAATGTTGATTTTTCAAAATTAGCAGAACCCTGAATTGTTTTTACAACGCTGTTATATAAATCTGTTCTGCGCTGGTAATTTGTTTCAACATTACTCCATGCTTTTTGCACCGTTTGATCGCCTGTAACCAAACCATTATAACTACTACAACCGCAACCGCCTAATACTAAAACGGCTGCTACTATTATTATTAACGCTAAAGTTCCTGTTTTCATTTTCTCAAATTTTTACCGAAAGTAATGCATTTTAAAAATGCAGCCGATTGCTTTGGTATGTATTGAACCTGTAGCTGATGAATGGTTATTTTTTTATTAGAATGATACCGGCGATTTGCGAAGTATTTATTTTAATTCAAGCAGTACGCATGTTGCAATTTTGTTTTGTTTAATGTTGAGTGATATTTCTGTATTTGGATCGAAGAAAATATAATCTCCTGTTTTCAGCTTTTTCTCTGATGCAGATATTTCGCCATTTATGCAAATAAGCAAATGTGCACAAGCGCTTTTATTAATGATGAACGGTTGCTGGCTGGTCACATTAAATTTATATACGCGTACTAATTTTTCGCTGATGGTTATTGCAGCATTATTTAAAGCGGCGCAGGAATCTGGGGAAGGTTCTTTTTTTACCAGCTCAATATCCATTACATGAAAAACATTTTTGCCTGCATTAAAAACTCTATGCGTTATGGGATTTGTACCATAATCAACAAAGCTTGTTTGCGCCGGGAAAACTTCATTGAGTGTTGATGGTGCATCACCAAACTTTTGCATACCAATTGTTGATTTTGATATAAATACAATAACTGATGGCGCAGCATGAATGTGATACATTGTTGTATCGCCGGCATTTATATGCACATCAAGCAAACGCACATAATTATTTACCAAAACAGGTTTATGATGCGGTTCTTTAATAACAGGCACCTGTGCATTCATATGATTACTGAAAATGAGGAACAATAAAAACTGAAGACGATGTTTTGCATGTATCATATCCAAATTTTTGAACGATAAAATTATCAAAACAAAAATAGCTCGTTGTAAATCAAAACATCTGAAATATTAATTAGAGATGTTTAATGCAAAGTTCTGTTGTTAACAAACTATGAGAAGTAAGTAAGGCAAAGCAAGTTAAGCCATATGGCCTTTCATAAGTTCTCCTACCATTGCTGCAAAATCCTCTTTTTTATTTGTATGCGGAAGTGGTTCATCGGGCACTTTTACACCTAAAAATGCACAAAGCGGTTCCCATCCTTCACGAACATCAAAAACAAGTAATCTATTTGCAGGCACATAATTTTTCACCTCTTCATTGTGATCATTAAAAATCTTTTCCATGAACTCTTTATCTAAAAATCTTCCCTGGAAATGATCTTCAGTAATACTTTGTTTTGCGAATGCCATAACTGGCATTACAGCCTGAAGCTGAGGACTGGCAGCTACTTTTTTGTCCATCTCTGCTTTTCGCTCTTCCGAAGGATAATGCGATTGGAAGATAGTACTATAATAGCTCTCATACCATTTCTCAAAAGGTCTTAAACTTAAA
>JBDUEO010000310.1:0-4526 GCA_040002335.1 Parafilimonas sp.
ACTGAATTCCATGTGACAATTAAAAACAAAAAAACATAACATGAAAAAAGTTATTCGCATTTTTTTATTTGCATTGCTGGTTGGTTCAGGCACAGTAATGTCAAACGAAGCAAAATCACAATCAGTTGATGTGAGTTTTTCAGTATTTCAAAATTCATTAAAGCCTTATGGGCGTTGGATGAACCATCCTTCTTACGGGCAGGTATGGAGAAGTAATACAAAAGGGTTTTCACCTTATTCAACCGGTGGGCACTGGGCTTATACAGATTATGGCTGGACGTGGGTTTCTGATTATGACTGGGGTTGGGCGCCTTTTCATTATGGGCGCTGGTCTTATAACACAACTTATGGATGGTATTGGGTTCCGGGTTATGAATGGGCGCCTGCCTGGGTGGCATGGAGAAATAATAATGATTATTATGGATGGGCACCTTTATCGCCAGGTTTAAACATTAGTGTTGGTGTTTCATCGTACGGTGCTATTGCAAGTGGCAGATGGGTTTTTGCGCCGCACAGGTATATTACAAGTAATGATATAGGCAGGTATTATGTTCCGCGTACGCAGAATGTTACCATCATTAAAAACACAACTATTGTAAACAATGTATCTGTTAGAAATAATGTGCATTATGTATCCGGCCCAAGAAGAGAAGATGTGGAAAGGGTGAATCATACAAAAATTCAAACGTATAAAGTAGCTAATTCATCAAAACCCGGAAGAACTGTTATTAATAATAATACAGTGAACGTTTACAGGCCGGTGATTAATAACAATAAAACGGTTGTAAATAATAAAACAACAGTAAACAAAAACAGTAATAATACTACGGTAAATAAAAACAGCAATAACACTAAGGTTACAAAAAACAATCAGCAAAAAACAATTAATAAAACGACTAACGAAAATGTAAATAATAAAACCACCAATAATAACAATAATAAACCTGTACCGGAAAAACCGCATCAAAAAACAAAGCCTGTTAAGAAACCTGCTGATAACGGTCAGCCAAACATCAACAGACAAAAAGTAAAACAAGAAGCTCAAAACAAAGCAGCCATGCAGCAGCATAAGCAACAGGTAAAACAGCAACAAGCAAAAAGAAAACAACCTGCTAATAACGGTAATAAACAAAAATAAAACACCAGTTACAATAGCTTTACAAGCCGCCTGCAAAGGCGGCTTTTTATTTTGTTTTTTGAATGTATGCGCTGCATAATTGTCTTTTTATATTTTAGGCAGATTAGTTGCTATATTCAACCCGTAATAAAATATGTACATGACGGAAGATGCAAGCAGAAATGATTTAGTAAACCAGCCTGAAAAAGTAAAACTTTCTTTTAAAGGCTTATGGCAAATATTAAAAGGTACAGGCAGCGATTTTAGCAATGCACGCATTACACGTATGAGTGCCGCACTTGCTTATTACACTGTTTTTTCTATTGCACCAATGCTTATTTTAATTATAGCATTAAGCGCTATTTTTTATGGAAAGAATGCTATTGAAGGCAGCATTTACCAGGAAATAAAATCTTTTGTTGGCAGCGATGCAGCATTGCAGATACAAGATCTTATAAAAAATGCAACCATATCAAAAAGCAATGTGTTTGCATCAGGCGCAAGCATCATTGCTTTAATAGTTGGCGCAACCACTGTGTTTAGCGAAATTCAGGATTCCATAAATCTCATCTGGGGTTTAAAAGCAAAACCAAAAAGAGGCTGGTTTAAAATTGTATTAAACAGGTTGCTTAGTTTTTCAATTGTTGTAAGCCTGAGTTTTATTTTATTGGTGTCTTTAATTGTAAGTACTGTGTTAGATGTTTTGGTTACACGGCTTATAGAATTGTTTCCGGGTGTTGCGGTGTATATTGCTTACGCATTAAATTTGGTGGTTACGTTTATCATCATCACTTTTTTATTTGGAATAATATTTAAGCTTTTGCCCGATGCAAAAATAAAATGGCGCGATGTTTTAACCGGCGCTATTACAACAGCATTACTTTTTATGTTGGGCAAGTTTGCTATTAGTTTTTATCTCGGTGCAAAAAACATTGGAAATACTTACGGCGCCGCGGGCTCAATAATCGTTATTTTATTGTGGGTGTATTATTCCGCCATCATTTTATATTTTGGCGCAGCCTTTACAAAAAACTATGCACATTTTAAAGGAAGAAGAATTTATCCTAACGATTATGCCGTTTGGACAGAAGTTGTTCAAACAGAAAAAACGGGTTCGCTGCAGGAAGTTGCGCCTGCAAATGAATCAGCATAAAAAGCTATTTTCGTTTACATGAACGTGTTTTCGATAATTACTGTTCTTATTGTAATTGCATCTTTATTCAGCTATATAAATGTGCGATTTTTAAAGTTGCCCAATGTAATCGGGCTTATGATTATCTCGTTGTTTATTTCCGTTGCGGTTTTAGCTATTCATTTTATAAATGAAGATCTTTTTCTTTCGGCTAAAGCACTTGTTCAATCTGTAGATTTTACGGCAGTTGTGTTTAATGTAATGCTGAGTTTTTTGTTGTTTGCAGGCGCCTTGCATGTAGATGGCACTTTATTAAAAACGCAAAGCCGGTCTGTTGCAGTTTTTTCTTTATTCAGCGTAATCTTCTCAACATTTATTATTGGTACGTGTTTATATTTTTTAATGCAATGGCTGAAAACGCCTGTTGAATATTTGTATTGCCTGCTTTTTGGTTCTATTGTTTCTCCAACAGATCCGATTGCAGTTTTAGGAATTCTTACCAAAGCAAAAATTCCTAAAAACATTGAAATAAATATTGTTGGCGAATCTTTATTTAATGATGGAATAGCGATAGTAATTTTTATTACACTGCTTGAAATGATTCATTTTGGAATTGATAAAATACATTTTTCAGATGTATTAATTCTGTTTATGCGTGAAGCTTTGGGCGGCATATTGTTTGGCTTCTTACTCGGTTTTCTTTTATTCTGGATGCTTAAAACCATTGATAATTATGAAACAGAAGTAATGCTTACGCTGGCATTTGTAATGGGCGGTTATGCGCTTGCAAATTATTTACATACCAGCGGCCCCCTTGCAATGGTAGTTGCAGGTTTAGTTACAGGGAATTATTCTAAAACCTCGGCCATGAGCCACACAAGCAGGTTGTATCTTGATAAATTCTGGGAGATAATAGATGTGCTGATGAACGCTGTTTTATTTGTATTAATTGGCCTTCACCTGATAATTTTACAGTTTGAAACCCAATATATTTATGCGTCACTTTTTTTAGTGCCGCTAATTTTATTTTCCCGTTATATAAGTATAAGAGTGCCTGCTTTATTAGGAAACCGTTTTTTAAAAACAAGCCGCAAAACACAAATACTTTTATTTTGGGGAGGTTTGCGCGGCGGCCTTTCCATTGCTATGGTGTTATCACTTTCAAACGATTTGCCTGTAAAAGATTTGTTCGTTTTTGTTACGTATGTATCGGTTGTATTCTCCATTTTTGTGCAGGGATTAACGGTTGGCCCACTTGCAAAAAAAATGTTTCCACATAAAAAAAATGAAGTACAGGAAACTATACATTAAAAATTTTTTTTCGCTTTTTGCTCATGCATCATTTCAGGATAGCCTAAACTTCTTGACAATGCCGATAATGCCATTGCAATGCGTTTATCTTTTGTGGATTCAGTTTTGGCGCTGTCAATCCATTTGCTAAAATAGTTTCTGTGGCTTCCGGCAAGTGAATTAAAATATTTTAATGCAGCAGGTTCATCATTCAAACACATCATAAAATCTTTATTTAATTCTAAAGGCGCTTTATCTTCTTCAAGCGCTGCTGCAATAGTTGCACCTTTTCGTTTGCCGGTTGCTTTGCGCATAACAGCGTTAAACGGAATAATAAAATTTCCATCACCCATTGGTAATAAAGCCACGCCTTTTATTTTAAAATCATCCAGCTTGCCTTTTACGCGAAATGATTTTTTATAACCTGGTTTTAATTGCTGCGCTATTTCTTCGGATATTGGTAGATATGTCCAGCCTGTTTTTTCGCCTTGTTCATTAAATTGTAAAAGCGTTGCTGTAAATTTTATCATGCGCACGCTAAGATAAAATTTATTCTTTCAGATTAAAATCAATACAACAGCAATCATGAAAATTAAAATTTGTATAATAAACTCTAAATTTATTTTAGTTTTTTGATGCTGTTTATTATGCGGTTAATTTTACTGTAATGAAGGTGCTCGTTATTCGTTTTTCTTCTATTGGTGACATTGTTTTAACCACAGCAGCAATCCGTTGCCTTAAACAACAAATTCCAGGTGTTGAAGTACATTTTCTTACAAAAGAAAAATTTAAAAATGTAACGATTGCCAATCCGTACATTGATAGATTTCATTATTACAAAAGCGATCTTTCAACCTTGACTGATGTATTTCGCAAAGAAGATTTTGATTACATTATTGACCTGCATAAAAACCTGCGCACTTATTTACTTAGATTAAAATTGATGACATCAAAAGCGCTTTGGTACAGTTATCGTAAATTAAGTTT
>JBDUEO010000311.1:0-4524 GCA_040002335.1 Parafilimonas sp.
TGGCAAATATCCCTTACCAATAGAAACTGCCACGGGGGAAATGGACCCAAGAGTATACGAATATGTAAAATTTTACGCTCAAAATGGTACCGGCGAATTATGCGGATTATGGAATTCAATAGAAGTTGCCGGTTTGGGAATAGGAAGCTATTTTCCTTCAAGGGCGGCTATTGTTATCATTGAACAGTTGGGCTTTGATTCATTATTTTCCTTATGCTCACCAGCTACACTGAGATTTAATCAATGGATCGGCAGTATGCCATTTACTAAAGTGGGTAATGCTGGTACATTTTATTATCCAAAATTAGACTTATTGGCAACTGCCGTTTTTTTAGAAGATCCGCACACCTTAAATAATGCTCATCCAAGAGAAAGAGAAAAAATGCTTTGGTTAAGAAATAATTTATGTTGTATCAGCGAAGAAAAATCTCCCTTTAAAAATATAGTGGTAAAGGTGCACTACGAATTAGAAATGGAAGGCTTGATTAAAAACGAATTTAAAATAATTTAAAAATTATTATCCTGCCATGCGAAAAGTTATTTCAACTATTGTCTTTGTTTTTTTCATGAATGTATTGCCGTTACTTTTTAAGCCTGAATTATTAATAAACTATAAATCTATTTTTATTCTGGCCGGGGCGTTGGCAATGTTTTTAACTCAACCTGCTTTCAGTATGCAGGAAGCGGTTACAAATAAAACTACAGATCGTTTTTCTATTGTAATTATATTATTGGTATCAGTTATAAACGTGAGTTCTTCATTGGTTGAATGGGCTTATTTTAATAACAGGCAGCCAAATGCTTATTTAACCATTTTAGGTATGGTAATGATTTGCAGCGGGCTGTTGTTTCGGGTTTATTCTATAACCACATTAGGCAAATATTTTACGGCTACAGCAAGAGCAACTAATAAGCATATTCTCATAAAAGCCGGGCCTTATTCAATAGTAAGGCATCCATCTTATCTTGGGGCTATAGTTGTAATGCTGGGTGTGCCGGTGATGCTAAACAACAGAGTTACGTTGTTTACCACAATAATTTTACTTACAATTGCGTATGTAATAAGGATAAATACCGAAGAAAAATTGCTTAATTCATTTTTTGGTGAGGAATATAGACAGTATAGTATTCATGTGAAAAGACTAATTCCATTTATCTGGTGATATCCTATGATTAAAAATATACTTTTTACTTTTTTATTTTTTTGCGCATTTGTTGTTAAAGCTATTGCTGGTAATGGCTTAGTTTATAATAATACTTCTGGCTTGGTTAAGATTGGCGTTTATTTTGAAATTCTTCAAAACAGTAATAATGCATTTGATTCTTCAAATGTTATCTATTCTTCAAAATTTAAGCAAAATGCCAAAACAATACCTATTTTAAGTACACCCGATATAAATATATGGTTGCGTTTTTCTTTACTCAATAATACAAAGAATTCTGACTTATATTTTTACTTAGAATATTACAACCTTTCAGACTTAAAATTGTATAAGGAAGTTAACAACAAATTAGTTCAGATTTATGTTGACGGAAATGCCATTGCACATTCATCTTCTAATTCTTTGCCCGATTATTTAGCCAATCTTCAATTACAGCCAGATAGTACTGCACAATATTATATTCACATTGTAAGTTTTCATCCGGTTATTTTAAGTTCATATATTGGCAATTTAAAATCTGTATCAAACCAATCGCAAACCCAATTAACTATTGCATCAATTTATCTTGGAATTTTAATTGTAGTTTTTCTGTATAATCTTTTTCTCTTCTTTGTAACTGGTGATCAGAATTACCTTGTTTATATTTTATATATATTTTTCTTAGGCGTAGCTCAATTTTCACTTGCAGGTTATATGTTTAAGTTCTTTTGGTTTTCTCACCCGGCAATAAACTATTACGCAGTTCCCATTACTTCAGCGCTGGCAACAATATTTGGTGTTCTGTTTTCTATACAATTTTTACGAACAAAATTTTACACACCTCTATTTCATAAACTATTATTAGTAACAGTAGTTTTAAATTTTGTTTGCATAATCTTTAGTCTTCTGCATTACAATAGCATAAGTTACGATCTTTTTACAGCCAATGTTCTGGCGGTAGGGGTGTTAGTAATTACTGCTGCGATTATTATTATATTTAAAGGCTACCGTCCCGCATTCTATTATGCTGTTTCATGGGTAGTATTTTTATCAGGATTAGTAATATTCAGTTTACGGAATTGGGATATTATTCCGGCAAATTCTTTTACAAACTATATTTTGTATTTGGGTTCTGCAATTGAAACAGTTTTACTTTCTATTGCCCTTGCAGACAGAATAAATATTCTTAAAAAAGAAAAAGAGCAATCGCAGGCACAAGCATTGCAACAGGCAAGAGAAAATGAACAACTGGTTAGCGAACAAAATATAATGCTTGAAAAAAAGGTAGCGTCGCGTACAAATGAACTGCAAACCTCAAACGTTCATCTAAATGATGCACTGAATAATTTAAAAGATACACAAACGCAATTAGTAGAAGCCGAAAAAATGGCTTCACTTGGTGAGCTTACTGCCGGCATAGCACATGAAATTAATAACCCAATAAATTTTGTAAAATCCAACATTAACCCATTGCGGCTTGATGTGAAAGATTTAATGGAAGTGTTGAATGCATATGATGAATTGCATAAAGCTACTGACCATAATGATTATAAAGAAAAGCTCGGCGCCATTAAAGAATTAAAAGAAGATATGGATGTTCCGTTTTTAAGAAATGAAATAGATTCGCTTATTATTGGTATTGAAGAAGGTGCTGAAAGAACTGCAGAAATTGTACGTGGCCTTCGCACATTTAGCAGGATTGATGAAGCATCTCTTAAAACAGTTAATGTGCATGATGGAATTTTGTCCACCATCGTATTATTAAAAAATAATGTTCCTTACAACATAAAATTAATTAAAGACTTTCAAGCAGGCAACCAGGTAGAATGTTTTCCCGGAAAACTAAACCAGGTATTTATGAACATTATTACAAATGCCATCCAGGCAATTAAATCAAAACCAGAAAAAACAGAAGAAGAAAGTATTATTATTAAAACAAGAGATGTTGAAAACGATCAAATAGAAATTTCAATAAAAGACACCGGCCCGGGTATGACTGAAGAAACAAAACATCGTATTTTTGAACCCTTCTTTACAACAAAAGATGTAGGTGAAGGAACCGGATTGGGCATGGCTATCGTATTTAAAATAATTCAAAAACACGCGGGCAAAATAAATATTATCACCGCTCCAAATGAAGGAGCAGAATTTGTAATAACTTTACCACATAAGTACCAGGGCACAGAATAAACCCTGATATTAATCTGAAAAACCATATATGTTAGCCGAAGATAAAAAAATCAGAATTTTATATATTGATGACGAGGTCAATAATTTGCTCTCATTTCAAGCTGCTTTTAGACGCAAGTACAAAATCTTTATTGCTTCTTCCGGCGCTGAAGGCATGAATATTCTGAACGATGAAAAAGATATACAGGTAATTATATGCGATCAGCGTATGCCGCATTCAACCGGTGTTGAATTTTTCCAGGTTGTTCGTAAAGCCTTTCCACAACCCGTTCGCATATTACTTACAGGTTATACTGATGCTGAAGCAATTATTGATGCCATTAACAAAGGTGAAATTTTTCGTTATGTCAAAAAACCCTGGGATGAGTTTGAATTGCAAAATGCTGTGCAAAATGCGTATGAACTATACTCTACAAGGTTGCAGTTAAAACGTAAAGTAAGTGAGCTGGAAAGAACGAACGATGAGCTTAACCGTTTTGTGTACAGCACATCTCATGATTTGCGCTCGCCATTAGCTTCTGTAATGGGCATTCTTAATCTTGCACGTATGGAAAATTCTGTAACAGACCCAAATAATTACATGGGTATGATTGAAACGTGCATGAATAAAATGGACATTTTTATACAAAAAATTATAGAATATTATAAAAGCATACGGGTTGATGAAGAGTTAACTGAAATAGATTTTAAAGATATGCTTAGTGAAAGCATTCAAATATGCAAAATGCAAAAGCCTTCTGTTCAGTTTAACCTTACAGTTGATCAGCCGGTGAAGTTTTTGAATGATTCTTTCCGCATATCAATTATAGTTGATAATCTTATATCTAATGCTGTAAAATATCAAAAACCCACTTCAGAAAGCCCTAAAGTAAATGTGTCTGTAAAAATTGATGAATATAAAGCGCAAATAGAAATTGAAGACAACGGTATTGGCATTGTAGAAGAACATTTAAATAATATTTTTAAAATGTTTTTCCGCAGCACCACACATGTAAACGGCCTTGGTATTGGATTGTATATTGTTAAAGAAGCATTATCAAGAATTGGTGGCGAAATTTCTGTTAGCTCCACTTATGGTGCAGGTACAGTGTTTAGAATTATGATACCTAACCAGGCAAAAATTGACGATAGCATTTTACTTAATTAGCTTTTCCTTCTCAATATTTAATTTTTATTTCGTTGTATATTTAAT
>JBDUEO010000312.1:0-4509 GCA_040002335.1 Parafilimonas sp.
TTGATGATGGTTTGGTTTCTGATTCGCGTGCCGGCATATATGTTTGGAACAGTTCCAAAGATTCAAACCAGTTTTATAATTGCGATGTGTACAACAACACAATCTATAATTCACAACAGGCTGTTTTAAGTTTTTCTGAAACCAGTGAACGAAAAAATTTCAGGTACTTCAACAATATTTTTATTGGCGCAGATAGTTTGATTCGCGGTGATAAAGGCAATGATACATTTCTTGCAAATGATTGGTGGAGCATTGAAAGAAAGTTTAATGCAGATAGCATGAATGATTTTAATGCATGGATTTCAAAATATAATATTGAACAACTGAATGATAAAATAGTTGGCTTGAATGTATTACCTCCATTTAAAAATGCAGGTGATACAACGTTTACTGATGTAAGCAAAATAATGAATTTCGACAGTTATAAAATAATCAGTTCATCGCCTGTAACACAGTCTGGCATTGATTTACAGAATCTATTTAAAATTGATATTGGCAAAGAAGATTTTAATGGTAAAGCAATAAACAAAAATTATTCAGGTGCTTGTACAAATAAATAACGCCGGTGCAAAAAAATATTTATTAGCCTACCACATTTTTTTGTTCAGCCAAAACATCGCTGTTCTTTATAAATATAAAACTCATTAATGCCCCAAGAAATGCGAGCGACGAACAAATAAGCATGATATTATTATAGGCTTTAATAAATCCATCTTTATATGCTTTTGTAATAATTTTTTTATTAGCATCATTCATTGCAGATGGTGGTTTTGCGTTGCCTAAATCTTGTACCTGTTCCATTACAGATTTTTTTACACTTTCATTAAGTTGCATATTGCTTATTCTTTCGTTTAAAAAACCAGTAAAAAATAAAATTGCTAATGCACCTAAAATTGCGTTTGCAAATACGCCGGCAATTCTTGTGGTTGCTTTATTAATTCCTGAAGCGGTTCCTGAATAATGATTTGGCAAAGCGCCCATAACAGTTGCCGTAAGTGGTGCAACGGTAAAAGACATTCCTAATCCAAAAACAATAATGCCCGGAAAAAAACTTGTCCAGTAATCAGAAGGGCCGTTTGTTTGTTTTACAAAAGACAATAACAGCAAACCAAGGCCGGCAACCGCAGGCCCTGTTATCAGCAATAATCGCGGGCCATGTTTATCGGCAAGGCTTCCTGCAAAACGTGCAACGGCAATCATTAAAATTGTGAAAGGCAATAAGGTTAACCCTGCCTGAAACTGTTTGTAGCCTTGAATTTGCACCATATCAAGACTTAAAAAAAGAATACCCGCACCTAATCCTGCATATAAAAAAAAGGAAAGAAGATTTGCTCCGCTGAATGTTTTGTTTTTAAAAAGTTGTAAAGGCATCATTGGATGTTTACTATGTTTTTCAATCCATATAAAAATGATGATGGACATAAAACCTGCTGCTAAAGAAATATAGGATTGCGGATTTTTAAATCCTACAGCCGGTATGCGCAAAAAACCAAACGTTAGCAATGCAAGCCCAATTAATGAAGTTACCGCTCCTTTAACATCAAGTGTTTTATCTGAGTTTTCATCACGGCTTTCTTTTACTTTAAAAATCAATACTAAAATAGAAACAATGCCAAGCGGAATGTTTATAAAAAATATATAACGCCATAATCCTGCATCTGCCAAAGCGCCACCTAAAATTGGGCCACCAACTGTAACCATTGTGGTAACGGCTGACCATGTGCCGATTGCTTTACCTCTTTCTTTTGTAGCGAATGAAGATGAAATAATAGAAAGGCTTCCGGGAATCATGAATGCGCCGCCAAGGCCTTGTAAACTTCTGCATACAATAAGAATATTTACGTTGGGCGATAAGCCGCAGGCTGCTGAACCAATTATAAAGATGATGATGCCGGTAATAAATATTTTTTTACGCCCAAGTTTATCGCCTAATGATCCGCCTAAAATTATAAGTGCAGCCAGCATAAGCAAATATGCATTCAATATCCAGAATAAATCTGCGCCCGAAGCATTTAAAGATTTTTGCAAAGATGGAAGCGCAACATTTAATGCTGTTGCATCAATAAAAGCCATTGCTGATGCTAAAATGGTTGATGCCATTATCCATTTTCCTTCATTGCTTTTTAATGATATTGTTGCCATAGAAGCAGGTAATTGTTTGCACGAATCTATGTAAATAACATAGAGTTATTTGGTTTAACAATCGTAACAACTGTATTGAAAAAGTAAGCTTATTATGATGAATCTGCTGTTAGCTTAAACTTACAGAGAAAGTAACCGATGTGCCCTGGTTAGGATAAGAAGTTATATCGAAAACTTCTTCAAGTTTGTTAAGCATGTCGCGGCTAAACATTAAACCAAGGCCGGTACCTTTTTCATTGGCAGTTCCGCGTGTAGAAATATATTCTTTATTATTAAGTTTATGAATGGTTTCTTGCTGCATTCCTTTGCCTTCATCTTTTACAGAAATGTATGCTTTGCCATTAAAAAATATTTGACTTATATAAATGTTTTTACCTGTTTCTGTAAACTTAACTGCATTTGAAAAAAGATTTCTAAATACGGCGGAAATAATTTCCTTGTCAGTTGAAACTTCTAAATGTTGTGGTAAATAATTATGCAGCGTTATATTTTTACCGACAAGATTATTGCGGTACATTAAAATAACATCTCTTGAAATTTCGCTGATGTCAAATTTTATTTTATTAACTTTTATTTCAAACATTTGTTCGCGTGCCCACAACAACATATTATCAAGCATACCGCGTAAATTAAACACATCTGCTTCCAGTGCAAAGCTTATTTTTTGAAACTCTTCAGGGTTTAAAATGTGTTCTCTTGTTAAGGAAAGTGTGCTTTGTAAAGACGCCAGCGGCGAGCGAATATCATGTGCAATCATGGGTATAAGCTTATCTTTTATTGCGCTTGTTTTTTGCAGGTTATTATACTTTAATTGCAGCTCGTCATAATCACTTTTAAGGGCAATATTTTTTTGATCAATTTCATGGAAATGCTTTTCTATGGCAATGATTTTATCTTCATAAACTTCTTTATCGTTCAGGTAAGTTTTTAATTTTTTTTCTCTTCTTAAAAACAGGATAAAAAACAATATTGCGCTTAAAAAAAGAAATATTGTAATGACGATGATAATATTAAATTTTTGTTTTTGTGGAGTTATTGCATCTAATAAAAAAATGGATTGATTACTACGAATATCGGGCAATGATTTCACTGCCTGTTTGTGTGCAAATAAACCATACTGCAGGTAATGAAAATTATTTTTAGTAATTAGGAAATATTGGGTTTCATCAGCGTTTTGTACGGGCATAGCAATAACATCACCCTTTTTTTGAGCGGATACGGAGTAAATGTTTAACATTGCCACAATGATGGCAGTCAATAGAGGTACGTATTTCAAAAACTATGAAACTTTAAAAAATTAAATCTTCAGCTTCATTCCAAGCCACGCCATAATTCCAGCGCCATATTCCAATGCGTTTTCATCAATATTAAACCTGGCTGTATGCACATTATTCACAATGCCCTGCTGCTCATTTCTTACACCAAGCCTGAAAAAACAAGCTGGTATCTTTTGTGCATAAAACCCAAAATCTTCTGCACCCATTCTTAATTCTGTCTCTTCTATTTTATCGTTTCCAAAATATTCCTGTGCCAGTACTACAGCGTTATCGGTTGTTTGGGCATCATTATATACTGCTGGATATCCAACATCAATTTTTATGTCTGCTTCTGCGCCCATTGCTTCTGCAATATGTATAACCTGTTTTTTTATAAGCTCATGTGCCTTATAACGCCAGCTTTCATCCATTGTACGAAATGTGCCCATGAGATTAACTTCTGAAGGAATAACATTGGTAGTGTTGCCACCTTTTATACTGCAGATGGAAAGCACCGATGGCGTAAAAGGATTATTATTACGGCTGATAATCTGCTGCAAACTCACTATAATTTCAGAAGCTATAAGCACCGTATCGGCAGTTAAATGTGGTGCCGCTGCATGACCTCCTTTGCCTTTAACCGTAATATAAATTTCATCAGCGCTTGCCATAATCAGCCCTTTTCTAAAACTTAATTTGCCGGTATCTAACCCAGGATGCACATGCATAGCAACTATTGCTTCAGGTGCCGGGTTTTCCAACACACCATCTTTAATCATAATGCTTGCGCCGCCCGGATTTTTTTCTTCTCCGGGTTGAAATATAAATTTTACTGTTCCGCGCCATTGAGCTTTTAAATCATTTAAAATTTTTACAGCGCCGAGTAAACAGGTTGTATGCACATCGTGCCCGCAGGCATGCATTACGCCTTCATTTTTGGATTTATATTCAACATTATTTTCTTCTGTAATGGGCAATGCATCAATATCAGCACGCAAAGCGATTGTTTTGTATGATGGATCTTTTCCTTCAATAATTCCTTCTATACCTGTACCTGCAATATTTTTAAATGATATATTCCAGTTGCTCAATTGCTCACCTATAAAGCGGC
>JBDUEO010000313.1:0-4502 GCA_040002335.1 Parafilimonas sp.
GTTTCCTCAATATTTTCTTTATAGATTTTATTCAAACGTTTGCCTGCTGCATCTCCGCCAATATGCATATTATATTTTCCATAAGCAGTACCTACAAAACCAATTTCTGCAGCAACCGAACGCCCGCAACCATTCGGGCAACCTGTCATTCGTATGCTTAATTCTTCATTATTTAAATTGTAATTATTAAGAATGATCTCAATCTTGTCAATCAATGAAGGAAGATAACGCTGCGCTTCTGCCAATGCTAACGGGCAAGTGTTGAAAGCCACGCAGGCAACGGCATTGCGGCGAACGGGCGATGCATTTTTTGTAACCTGTATAATTCCATATTGCAATAAAATATTTTCAATTTCATTTTTATGTTCAGGCAAAATATCGCCGATGATTATGTTTTGATTACAGGTAAACCTGAATTGCGCATTACCTGTTTTTGCAATAGCATAAAATGCTTTTTTATATTGAACATTTTCATCATCGCGTATTCTTCCTGTTTCAACAAACGCAGTATAATAAAATAATCCTTCATAATTTTGATGCCAGCCATATTCATCATGACGAATATTTAATTCATAATTTTTTGCATTGGTAAATTGTATTCCGCTGCGTGTTTCAACTTCATTTTTAAAAACATCAACACCTAACCTGTCAACTGTATATTTTAGTCTTGCAAGTTTTCTATCGCTTCTGTCGCCAAAATCTCTTTGTGTAGTTGCAATTGCATAAACCACTTTCAATAATTCATCTTTGTTCACAAAACCAAGCATACTCGCAAGTCTTGGATACGTTGCAGCATTTCCATGCGTCATTCCCATTCCACCACCGGCGCTCACATTAAAACCAATTAATTTATTGTTTTCAATAATGGCAATGATGCCCACATCATTTGTAAAAACATCCACATCATTATACGGCGGAATAGCGATAGCAATTTTAAACTTGCGTGGAAAATAACGATCCTGGTACAACTCATCTTTTTCCTGTTCCGCAGAAATCTTTTCCTTATCAAGCCATATTTCGTAATAAGCATTTGTCTTTGGCAACAACAGTTTGCTTAATTTATCTGCATAAGAAAACACTTCTTCATATATCGGGCTAAAACGCGGATGCGCACTAACTGTAACATTACGGTTTACATCGCCGCAGGCTGCAATACTATCTAATTTAACGGTGTCAAATTCTTTAATCGTTGGTTTAATATTATGCTTTAAAACGCCATGAAGTTGAATAGTTTGGCGTGTAGTAATTTTTATAACCGGACTTGCATATTGTTCGCTTACTTCATGCAACGCGAGCCATTGTTGCGACGTAAGTAAACCACCGGGCAAACGCAGGCGAATCATAAAAGAGTATAAATGTTCCAGTTTTTTTGCCGCACGTTCTTCCCGTCTGTCGCGGTCATCCTGCATATACATTCCGTGAAATTTTATTAATGCACGATCATCTTCACGTATTGCGCCGGTGTGTTCATCCAACAAACTTTCTTTTAATGTTCCGCGCAAAGCATTGCTTTGTTTCTTTACTTTTTCCATTGATGATTCCTCACCCTCTTTCCCTCTCCATGAATGGCGAGGGATGCCTAAGTTCGAAGCACTATCATTTAATTGTATATCGGGTTCATTCATTTCTAAAGTGTTTAATTATTATTATCAACGATGATGACTAAGTTTTTTAAAAGAGAAAAATTAATACTGAATAAATAAAACTTTCCAAATTATTAGTGTCTCGCAATCCCCTCTCCACCTGTGGAGAGGGGTTGGGGTGAGGTTAATACACATCCTTCGCATATCTTCCTTCTTCTTCAAGTTTAGATAAATACTCAAAAGCACTTTGTTCGTCAATACCTGCTTCGTTAATAATAATATCAATCAACGCTGCTTCCACATCCTTTGCCATAGTATTTTTACATCCACATATATAAATGTGTGCACCGTTTTCAATCCAGTTAAAGAGTTCTTTCGATTGCTGTTTCATTCGATGCTGCACATACAATTTTTCTTTTTGATCTCTTGAAAAAGCTGTGTTCAATTTTGTAAGCGAACCTGTATCAAAAAAGGAAAGCAATTCTGACTGATACAAAAAATCTGAATGAAAATGCTGATCGCCAAAGAACAACCAGTTTCTTCCAGTTGCGCCTTCATCATCTCTGTGAAAAATAAAGGAACGGAAAGGCGCGATACCTGTTCCGGGACCAATCATAATTATATCTTTTGCAGAATCGGGCAAATGAAACCTTTCGTTTTCACTAATGTAAAATGTTACTTCATCTCCGTTATGTAATCCTGCAAAATGATTGCTGCAAAAACCATATTTATTTGTATTGTTTACTGAAAATTTATTGTGGCCAACCGTGATATGAATTTCATTATTACCATGCGCATAAGGCGACGATGAAATAGAATATAAGCGCGGAGCAATTGGTTCAAGAATCGAAATAATATCGCGTAAAGAAACATTGCCTGTTAATGGATAAAGTGACAAAATATTTTTAAGATCAACTCTTACCAAAGGCAATTCTGATTGTATAAGTTTTGCATATTTTTCTATGATGCGCAAAGGCAAATGCAGAATATTTAATTTGTATTTAAATAAATCAAACAACGAAAATATTTCATTCTTATAATTGAATGTACCAGCTTCCAAAACGGGCAATAAACTAATGATTTCATTTACTTCTTCATCGGCATTTGGAGGCACAATTCCCAATGCATCACCGGGCAAATAATAAACGGCTTCATCAGTGCCAATCTCAATATGAAAAGTTTCTTTTGCAGAACCTTTATCGTTTAAATTGATGTGTGTATTCACAACGCCTTTATAAAAACGCTTGCCATTTTTTGCAGTCTTTTTTTGCTGTGGTTTTTGCAATGCATTAGCGGCGGTTGGTAAGTTGCTAATCACATCTTTTATCCATGCTTCAGATACGCCATAAATATCTAAATCTGATTTTTCTAAAGGCAAAATTTGTTTGGCGCCATACTCCAACAACTTCGCATTAACATCTTCACCTGCTTTGCAGAATAACGGATAAGAACTATCACCCAAAGCGAGCACAGCATATTTCAAATGTGTAAAATCATGTTTTTTAGTATGCAAATAATCATAGAATTTTTGTGCAGCAGCAGGTGATTCGCCATCGCCGTGTGTGCTCATAATAATAAATACAAGATTTTCTTTTGCAAGATTCTCGCTGTTGTATTGATCTAATGATTTGATGGTTATTTTATGTTGTTTGCTTTTTAAAACAGATGCAAGCTTCGATGCAATTTTTTTTGAATTGCCTGTCTCTGTTCCATATAAAACTGAAACAACAAGCTTTTCCGTTGCAGTTGCAATTTCAATTTCAGTAGGCGCAACGGCAACAACATTTTTCTCAGAAAATGCAGCAAGAAATCCACTCATCCAAATAATTTCATCTCTTGATGCTTCCTGAATAATGTTTTTAAATGATTGAAGTTTTTGTTCCGCTAACATGCGCTAT
This sequence comes from Parafilimonas sp., assembly GCA_040002335.1. Lineage (GTDB taxonomy): Bacteria > Bacteroidota > Bacteroidia > Chitinophagales > Chitinophagaceae > Parafilimonas. Next base: position 3,482 of record JBDUEO010000313.1, read on the forward strand.
ATTTTTTTTCTGAATGATTGATTTTATTTTTAAATAGCTTGTTTCTTCTTCAACACTTCTAAAATAATTTGATGAAGTATGCTGATTATTGAACCATGAAAATGTTTTATGCAAAGCCGCAACCTTGCCCATGATAACAATAGAAGGACTCGTAAAATTTTCCACCGGGTTTTCGATAAAAGATTTTAGTGTGAATAAATGTACCTTTTGGTTTGGCGTTGTTGCCTGCTCTACAACAATAAATGGAATGGCTGCATCTGCATTCGCATATAATAATTTTTGAACAATTGAAAGCAGGTTATTGCTGCTCATATAAAACACCAGCGTTTCTTCAAATACGGCAAGCTGTTTCCATTCTTCATTATTTATAATTGTGTTCTTGTAATACGTTAGAAACTTAACGCCTCTTGAATATCCTCTTGCTGTTAAAGGCACTCCTGCATAAGCTGATGCACCAGAAGCTGCTGTAATTCCGGGCACAATTTCATACGGTATATTATGTTCAACAACAGTTTTTAATTCACCATAAACATTGGAGAAGAAAGCGATATCGCCGCCTTTCAAACGCACCACTTTTTCATATAAGCCTGCAAATTGTACCAGCAGTTGATTAATGTCTGTTTGCTTATACGATTTTGTATTTCCACCTTGTTTGCCCACATCAATAATGATGGCATTTGGGTTTGCATAACGTTCGATTATTTCATCGCCTGCAAGGCGATCGGTAATAATAACTTCTGCCTGCGATAAAAGCATTGCACCTTTTACAGTGATAAGATCAGGATTGCCCGGACCTGAACCAATAAAATAAATTTTTCCGTGATTTTGATAGATAGTTGTTTGCCTGCTCATTGTTGTTTGTTGATGATAAGTAGATAAAACAAAAAAGCCTTCTCCGTTTGGAGAAGGCTTTTTTCTATATTTTTTATTAGTTGATTTTACTCATTAATAGCAATACAATTTCCTTCCCCGTGGAGATGTGCAACACATACAACAACAAATGAAAGAAGGATTATACATT
>JBDUEO010000314.1:0-4493 GCA_040002335.1 Parafilimonas sp.
ATCTGCTTTTGCTTGGAATACTAAACAAGTCAAATTCAACAAAATAGGCGTTACATATACTGATGGAAATAATGGTGGCCCAACCACTGCTGTGTTTAATGCTTCAGGAACTAAACTTGCCGTATCAACATGGGGCGTTGCACATTTTCTTACAAAAGATCCTGATCTTTCTTTACAGAAACCCGGCCGTTTATATATGTATGATTTTGCAAATGGCATTTTAACGCAAACAGGACTTTATGAAGAAACAGGTGTTTCCGGGAATATTGGTTTATCATGGAGCCCAAATGAAAAATATGTTTATATGGCTAATTTTAATTTGCATTCAGCTGAATTAAACAATAGTGTAACTGTGCACGATGCAACAACTGCTGTTAAAGTGCAAAATTTTGGTACTAGTAATACAAGTGATGATGAGGCTTGCTGGACACACGTTTCAGCAGACAACAGAACATTATATGTTGCAAGTTTTACAGGGGATAATGTAAGCATATTTAATATTGGCAGCGACGATAAATTATCCGTTTCTTTAAATCCAAACTTTATTAAAAGAAGCGGTGTTCCTTCACCGGATACAAAAGATATATATGAAGGAAGCGGCGGTTATTTATATGTATCAGGTGCCTTTCAAAGCCATACTATAAGCATATTTAAAATGAATGGTGACGGATCATTAACAGAACGGTCAGGCTCTCCTTATCATATACCTTCATCTGCAGGCAAAACCAGTGATGAACAATCATTTTTAGGCCTTACCGGTTTTGACAAAAATGCATTTGATGATGATAAACAACAGCAACAAGAATAAATTTGAATGGTAGTTTTGCTTTGTTCGTAATAATAAAAAGAGGTCATTTTAAATATGGAAATAGCCTCTTTTTATACTATTAAATATACAACTGCTGCAAACAAAAAATTACTCTAACTTAATATAGGTATTGTAAATAAAAAAGGTTGCCTGCGAGGCAACCTTAAAAATAGTTTGGTGAACTTTTAACTTACTTTGTTTGGGTACTGTCTTTTACAGGTTTTTTCATTTTTTTTGTTGTTTTTTTCACCCTTGTTTTGTGCATGCTTGTATCCTTCTTCATCATCTTATGATGCATTGGCGTGGTGTCTGCAATGTTTGTTGTTGCAAACTCAGAAGAAATACTTTTTGCCTGGGAATTACCGCTTGTGATAGCGATGGCAGTTACACAAATGCTTAGCAGGGTAAAAAAAGCGAACTTTTTCATTGTGATTTTTTTTGTTTAAAAATGTTTACACAAGTTAATGGTGTGTAAAAAATTCTTGGCAACAAAGTTTGTTAAAGTTCTTAAGAAGAAATGTTGGTTTAAATCTTAATCCAGCTTCAGCACCGCTAAAAATGCTTCCTGCGGAACTTCTACATTTCCAATTTGACGCATACGTTTTTTACCTTCTTTTTGCTTTTCTAAAAGTTTGCGTTTACGGCTTATATCGCCACCATAACATTTTGCAGTAACATCTTTTCTAAATGCGCTAATAGTTTCGCGTGCAATAATTTTTGCACCAATTGCAGCCTGTATTGCAATAGCAAATTGCTGGCGTGGTACAAGTTCTTTTAATTTTTCGCAAAGTTTCCTGCCAAAATCCTGTGAACGGGCGCGATGAATCAATGCACTTAATGCATCTACCTTATCGCCGTTTAATAAAATATCCATCTTTACAATATCTGCTTCGCGATAACCAATCGGTGAATAATCAAACGATGCATAACCGCGGGTTGTGCTTTTCAGCTTATCATAAAAATCAAAAACAATTTCAGTTAAAGGCATCTCAAAAATCAATTCAACACGTGTTGTTGTTAGGTAAGATTGATTTACAAGAATGCCGCGTTTACCTAAACACAACGTCATAATATTACCAATATATTCGGGCAATGAAATAACCTGTGCACGAATAAAAGGCTCATCAATATGATCAATTTTTGTAGCATCCGGCATTTCTGCCGGATTGTTTACAATTATCTTTTCGTCGCGTGTTGTAAACGCATGAAAACTTACGTTAGGTACTGTAGTAATTACCGTTTGATTAAATTCACGCTCTAATCTTTCCTGAATAATTTCCATGTGCAGCAAGCCAAGAAAACCGCATCGGAAACCAAAACCCAAAGCCTGCGAAGTTTCCAGTTCATAAGTTAGTGATGCATCATTCAGTTGCAGTTTATCCATGCATTCGCGCAGCTCGGCAAAATCATCTGTTGAAACCGGATAAATTCCGGCAAACACCATCGGCTTTACATCTTCAAAACCCTTTATCGCTTCACCCGGGTTTGACGCAACTGTAATAGTATCGCCAACCTTAAGTTCTTTTGCGTTTTTTATACCGGTAATAATGTAGCCAACATCACCGGTTTCAACAAGATTTTTGGGCACCAATCCTAATTTTAAATTACCAACTTCAGCAGCCTGGTATTGTTCGCCGGTTGAAATAATTTTTATGACTTCATCTTTTTTTATTGAACCATTAAACACGCGGAAATAAGCAATAATGCCGCGAAAGCTGTTGAACACACTATCGAATATTAAAGCCTGCAAAGGTGCAGTTGGATTGCCTTTTGGAGGAGGAATACGTTTAACAATGGCTTCTAAAATATCTTCAACGCCAATACCATTTTTTGCACTGGCCAGCAAAATTTCATCTTCTTTACAACCTATCAATTCTATTACCTGGTCTTTTACTTCCGCTATCATCGCGCCATCCATATCAATTTTATTAATGATAGGAATTATTTCCAAATCATTATCAATTGCCAAATATAGATTGCTGATGGTTTGCGCCTGTATTCCTTGTGTTGCATCTACCAACAACAAAGCGCCTTCGCAGGCAGCTAAAGCGCGGCTTACTTCATAACTAAAATCAACATGGCCGGGCGTATCAATTAAATTAAAAATATATTTTTCGCCATTAAGTGCATAGTTCATTTGAATGGCGTGGCTTTTAATCGTAATACCTTTTTCACGTTCCAGGTCCATGTCATCCAATACCTGGCTCATCATATCTCTATCACTTATGGTATGCGTAAATTCCAACATGCGATCTGCAAGCGTACTCTTTCCGTGGTCAATATGCGCGATAATGCAGAAATTCCTGATCTCCTTCATAAGCGGCAAAGATAATGTTGAGGATTGATTATAATTTGAATGTAAATATTGGTAACAAAAGAAGAAATATGTGGATTGATTCAGTAGCTATAATTAGTAAAAGACAGGTTTGTATTAATTCATTATTGCTTTTTTAACAGCGTGAAAAGCACTTTATAATCATTCTTTTTCCATTTTATAAACTCTGTCCAGCTTATGGAATAATCTTTATAAAAATGAAACAACAAATACGCAAGATCTATCAGGTAACTTAAAGTACTTACAATTGCTGCGGCAATAATTCCGTAAGGCAATACAAAAAAATAATCGCCCGCCAGCATTATCACCATTGCTATAAATGCGCTGTATAAATTTAGTTTTATTTTTCCTTTACCTGAGAAATAGGCTGATAATAATGCTGAAACACTTAATGCAAAAATGCCGGGAATAATCAGCAACATAGGCAATTGCATTTTATTAAAACTCTCTCCGAAAATGGTTGTAAAAAGCCAGTTGCCCATTAATGCGACTACTATAAAAACCACAAGATAAAATTGCGAAAACAATCTTGCCATTACAATAATGGCGTTGTTTATTTTCATCCTGTCAACATCGCCAGATGCAGTTTTTGGAAACACAACGCTGGCAATTATTTGAGGTACAAGCAACATTAATTGCCCAAGTTTTGAGACCTGTATATAATTTCCCAAATCTGCTGCTGTACTGGCGCTGCTATAGTTCACAAAGAAGTAATCAATCTTATACACCATAAAGAAAAAAACGCTGGCGCCTAATGCCGTGGCTGAGTATCTGAAAAATTTTTTAAACTGAATTTTATCGGGAAAGCCAAAAGCGCTTTCATTTTTATATTGAATGATATAAGAAATGAAAACGGTTAATCCACCCGCTAAAAAAGTTGCGAAATAAAACAAGGTTATCCATTCAATTTGCTCAACACTTTTGTTGGCAGATTTTCCGGGAATAATAAAAACGTAAATAATATTGATTACAGATAACAGGAAATTGGGAAGAAAATAATTTTCTCTTGTGTAATAAACCGCAACAGAAAGATTGGTAAGTATCTGGCCACAAACATATAAAAAGCCAAATGCACAATACCATGTATAGGAAAATTCTAACGGAGATTTATTGAATAAAAAAAACAAATAAATAGCGCCAACCATAATACATCCTGCAACAAAACTCCACGTTATTGCAACAGTAACCAGCTTGTTTCTTTCTATTAAATTTCCAGATGCGAAATAGATAATACCCGATTCTCCGCCCAGGCTTAAAGCCACCTGCATGAATGAAAAAATAACGGTGGTAAAATATAAAATTCCTGTGCCTGCAGCTTGCAGGTAGCGAGATAGAAAAACGTTTACAAGC
>JBDUEO010000315.1:0-4486 GCA_040002335.1 Parafilimonas sp.
TAATACCTTCTTTAACTTCAATACTAAAACCCTGGTATTTAAATGGGTCTTTGCTTGTAATAAGCAGCGTTCCATTCATTCCGCCACTGCCGTATAAAGCAGAGGAAGCGCCCGATAACAATTCCATATTATCTACATCAAGATCGGTAAGGCCAATTACATTACCAACTGAGAAATTAAGTGCCGGCGCAGAGTTATCCATGCCATCAACCAATTGATTAAAACGCAAATTGCCGCTACCATTAAAACCGCGTGTAGAAACTGTTTTGAACGTATAGCTTGAATTAGTTACATCAACACCCTTTAAATACCCCAATGCATCATAATAATTAGGGCCGGGCGTGTTGCGCATGGCACTTGCATTTATGCGTTCAATTGTTACAGGCGATTCCAATATTCGTTCAGGCAACCTTGATGCGGCTACCACAATTTCCTGACCTAATGCAAAACTTGGGTCAAGTTCAATATTTACAGCCTGGCTTTCACTTTCAATACTTACTTCTTTTGATGTATAACCTATGGAAGATATTACAATTGTAAAAGGTGGCTTTTGATTAGTAACAAGCCTGAAATTTCCTTTCTCATCTGTAAATGTTCCGGCAGTACCTGCTTTAATAGTTACAGATACCGCGGCTAAATTTTCTTTGGTTTGATTATTCTTTATGTTACCACTAATAACATTTGCAGATTGAGCAAAAACATTATGGCAAATAATCAAAAAAATAATCGTGCTAAAAAACACAATTGTAGATTTTCTCATAGATGGAGCTTTTATAAAATACAAATTAACATTACTTCGCATCAATCCAAAAAAAATAATTAACACTATGTTGAATAACTTGATAAAAGGCTAATAAATATTTTTTTTGATTGATTTTGTCCGCTTCAACATACTGTTTAGGTTTGTAAACATGAAAACACAACAATTTCATTTTACGGGTGAAACAAGTTTTTATAGCGGAAAGGTTAGAGACGTTTATACAATACATGATGAGCTGCTTGTAATGATTGCAAGCGACCGCATATCTGCATTTGATGTAATTCTGCCAAAGCTAATTCCGTATAAAGGCCAGGTGCTGAACCAAATTGCTGCGTATATGCTTAATGCAACAAAAGATATTTGCCCAAACTGGCTTTTAAAAATTCCTGCGCCAAACGTTTCAATCGGAAAAAAATGCGAGCCTTTTAAAATTGAAATGGTGGTGCGCGGCAATCTTGTTGGTCATGCATGGAGAACATATAAGGGTAGTGAAAGGGTTTTGTGCGGTGCTGCAATGCCTGATGGCTTAAAAGAAAATGATTTTTTTCCGTCGCCTATAATTACACCAAGCACAAAAGCTGCGGCAGGCCACGATGAAGATATTAGCGCTGATGAAATCATCGCACAAAATTTAGCAACAAAAGAAGAATGGAAAATTTTAAATGATTATGCTTTGCAATTATTTGCGCGTGGAAAAGAAATTGCATTGGAGCATAATTTAATATTGGCCGATACAAAATATGAATTTGGAAAAATTGATAATGAAATTTATTTGATGGATGAAATTCACACGCCCGATAGTTCAAGATATTTTTATAAAGAAGGTTTTGATGAAAGGCAAAAAAAAGGCGAACGCCAAAAACAATTAAGCAAAGAATTTGTACGGGAATGGCTGATTGAAAATAATTTCATGGGCAAAGAAGGCCAGACTGTTCCTGAAATGAGTGAAGATTGGATAAATACAATTTCGCAACGCTATATTGAATTATATGAAACAGTAATTGGTGAAAAATTTGTTCCGCAAAATTTAAGCAATGAAGAAACTTATGAGTGCATTATTGATGCACTTGATAAGTTGATTGGTTGATTAGTATTGTCTCAAAACTTATCAACTGCTTAATCTTGGCCTTAATCGCGATTTACTTTTATTAAAAACATTTCTGCCTTTATCAATGCCTTTTCGAATTTCTCTTTGTCTTTCTAACGGAAGATGAATCGTGTCTTTACATTCAATGCTGCAACAGTCAGAATATTTTTCTTTGCATTCAGCGCATTGAATAAATAATAAATGACAACCATTGTTTGCACAATTCGTATGCGTATCGCAAGGCTTTCCACATTGATGACATTTTGAAATAATATCTTCAGTAATTCTTTCACCTAAGCGGTTATCAAACACAAAATTTTTACCTATAAATTTTGAAGAAAGGTCTTTCTGCTTTAAATCTTGTGCATAATTAATAATGCCGCCTTCTAAATGAAATACATTTTTAAATCCATTATGCAGCATATACGCACTTGCTTTTTCGCAGCGGATGCCACCAGTGCAATACATGATAATATTTTTTTCTTCATTTCCCTTCATCATATCAACAGCCATCGGCAATTGTTCGCGAAATGTGTCTGAAGAAATTTCTATTGCGTTTTCAAAATGGCCAACCTCATATTCATAATGATTACGCATATCTATAATAATCGTATCATCTTTTTTTAGCAGATTATTCATTTCATCTGCATTTACATAACGGCCTTTATTTTCCATACTAAAACCGGGATCATCAATTCCATCCGCTACAATTTTATCACGCACTTTTACTGATAAAACCCAGAAACTCTTACCATCATCATCAATAGCAATATTTAAACGAACATTATTTAATTCATTTATTGAATATAAAAATTCTTTAAACACTTCAAAGTTTGATTGCGGAATACTTGCCTGTGCGTTGATGCCTTCATGTGCAATGTAAATTCTGCCAAAGATTTTTAAATTATATAAGTGCTTATATAAATAATCCCTGATCTCCTGTGGATTTTGAACAGGAAAATATTTATAAAAGCTGATGGTGATTCTTGGTTCAGTTTCTTCGTACAAACGTTGCTTCAATTCCTCGCCGGAAATTCGGTTATGTAATAATGCCATTTTAAAAAATTTCAGATCATGCTTTAAGCAAGATTCCATTAACAAATATGGATTCCGTTGCAGGCGGAACAAAATTGTTTGGCAAAGATAAGAATGTTGGTTGCTGGTTGCAAACTAAAAGACCTGTTAGGTTTTAAAAACCTAACAGGTCTAAGCTGCTATAAAAATATATTGTATAAGTGATGCGACGCAAGGAACGATGCCATTACTACAAAAGCCGGTTACCAAAAAAATTCTTAAAAACTTAAGATCAGTTATTAAAAAAATATTAAAGGTTGAAACTGAGGCATCCCTCTCCATTTATGGAGAGGGAACGAGGGTGAGGGTTACATTGCAGCCAACTGCACTTTTTGCGTAAGCTCAACCACATTTTCACGGAATAAACTATCTGTATCCATTAAATCTTTTACCGTTTGGCAACTGTGAATAACGGTTGTATGATCGCGGCCACCAAAATGTTCGCCAATAGTTTTTAAAGAATTTTTTGTGAAGGCTTTTGCGAGGTACATGGTTATTTGTCGCGCCTGTACAATTTCACGCTTACGTGTTTTTTGTAACAGTTTATCGTAAGGCACAGCGAAAAATTCGCAAACCATTTTTTGTATTGCATCAATAGTAATTTCTTTGCTGCTGGTGCGTATGAAATTGCGTAAAACTTTTTTGGCTAATTCGAGATCAATATCTCTTTTGTTAAGTGAAGACTGAGCAAGCAACGAAATCATCGCACCTTCTAATTCACGTACATTATTGCTCATATTATATGCAACATATTTTACAACATCTTTAGAAAGTTCAAGGCCGTCATTCTTCATTTTGCGTTCAAGAATTTCTATACGTGTTTCGTAATCTGGTATTTGAAGATCGGCACTTAAACCCCAGCGAAAACGGCTCAATAATCTTTCCTGCATGCCATCCAAATCTTTTGGTGGTTTATCTGATGTTAGCACTAATTGTTTTCCACTTTGATGCAAATGATTAAAGATGGCGAACAACGCATCCTGCGATTTTTCTGCCTTGGCAAAAAACTGTACATCATCAATTATTAATACATCAATCAATTGATAAAAATGAATGAAATCGTTTATCGCGCCATTACGGCTATGATCCTGGAATTGATTGATGAACTTTTCGCTGCTTACATATAATACCAACTTATGCGGATGCAAACGTTTTACTTCGTTTCCAATTGCCTGACCAAGATGTGTTTTGCCTAAACCCACGCCGCCATAAACCACCAATGGATTGAATGAGCTTGCGCCTGGTTTTTCTGCAACGGTTTTGCCTGCACGGCGCGCTACCCGGTTACAATCGCCTTCAATAAATGAATCAAAAATATACGCAGCATTAAGTTGCGGATCTATCTGCATTTTCTTTAACCCCGGAATTACAAAAGGATTTTTTACTTCATCACTAATCACAAGCGGAAAACTCATTTCATTACTATTATAAAATTTTATGTTGCCGGCAGGAACGTCCATGCTCCCGTTCTTTCCTTTACCACCGCTGTCAACAAGTATGCGGTATTCAAGACGGGCTGTTTTGCCAAGTTCACGCTTCAAAGTTTTTGCAAGCAGGTTAATGTA
>JBDUEO010000316.1:0-4485 GCA_040002335.1 Parafilimonas sp.
GTAGTGGAATTCCACAAAAAATAGTTGATAAAATATTTCAGCCATTCTTTACCACCAAACCTACAGGGCAGGGAACAGGATTGGGTTTGAGCTTAAGTTATGATATCATCAAAGCACAAGGAGGGCAAATAAAAGTGGAGACCAAAGAAGGAGAAGGAACAACATTCATTATTCAATTACCAATATAAATTTGATGTGCAATATTAAATTATTTGAAAGCAAACAGGTTCGTTCGGAATGGAATGAGCAAGAACAGAAATGGTATTTTTCAATTATTGATGCAGTTGAAATCTTAACCGACACAAATAATGCCAGCAGGTGTTGCAGCAATTTTAAAATTAAACTTGAGAAAGGAGGCGTTGAGCGGTTGTACGAAATTATCGTACAAATAAAATTAAAATCCACTGATGGTAAAAAATATTCCACAGATTTTGCCGATGCAAAAAATCTTCTCCGCATCATCCAATCAATTTCTTCTCCTAAATCAGAATCTTTTAACCTATGCCTGGCGCATGCTGGCTCCGACAGGTTAGATGAAATAAAAAACTCAAAACTCGCTGCACAGCGCACCAGACAACTCTACAAACTTAAAGGGTGTCCGCATGACTGGGTTGAAAAAAGGACACGTAGAATAAGCGCAAGGGGAAAATTAATTGATGAATGGAAAACCGGGTTTGTAAAAGTTTACAAATATGTATTTATAATATTTATGAGCCAGTTTTTAGTGTATAACCTACAGGCACAGAACCAGAAGTTAGATAGTATTAATCAACTCATAACAAAGGCACAAACAGATACCGCAAGGATCAGCCTGAATATTAAAAAAATAAACATTCTGGGCAAGAGTAACCTTGATACAGCCATATATCTTGGCGAACAGCAATTAAAAGAAGCAGAAAAATTAAATTTTTACGAAGGTATAATTCATTTGCGCAATCAACTTGCGAGTAACTATAGCTTTAAAGGAAATTTTGAGGCCGCGAAGGAAAATATTCAATTCCTCGGGAAATATATCAGGCCTTCTGATTCTTTAAACATTGCAAATGTTTATGCAGCTTATGGAATGTGGTATGGAATACAGGGCAATTATGATTCATCTATTAATGTTTATGAGAAGGCAATTGCTCTAAATGAACGATTGAACAATGCGAGTGAACTACCCGGAAATTATGCAAACATTGCCATCGGCTACCAGCAACTGGCTAATTTTTCTAAAGCTTTGGAGTATCAGCAAAAAGCTTTAAAACTTGCGGAAACAAAGAAAGACGAACAACTCCAGGCAAAAACCCTCTTGAACATGGGAAATACTTATGAAATTATCGGAGATACCACAAAAGCCGAACAATCTTTTTTTAAATCTAAAGATATAGCCGTAAAAAATGGATTAAAGATTGTTGAATTATACGTTTACACCAATCTATCGACACTTTATATAAGCGGTAATAAATGGGCCAAAGCGTATGATTTTGCAACAAAGGCTGCCGCATTGGCTGGAACTGCTGGCGACATTGGCATGCAGGCTGGAAGCCTTGCAAAAGCAGCGTTAGCGTTAGCCAATCAAAATAAATTTGAGGAAGCCGCGAGGTTAAGTGGGCAGGCAATAGCGCTGGCTGATTCTTCTACGCAGCCCATAAATATTTCAGGTGCTTACAGCGCCATGGCTACCACATTGTTCCTGCAAAAAAAATATAAAGAAGCCATCCCATATTTTGAGAAAGCTTTCCAGGCTCTAAATGGCGCCTCCAACTACGATCCGTCATATGTTGATTCTTATAAAGATTTATCAGAATGTTATGAAAAAACGGGGGATCCCGTTAAGGCTTTGGCAAATTATAAAACTGCTGCCCAGATAAGCGATTCCATATTTCGAAAAGAAAATATACGCAAGGCAACAGTGCTCAGCATGAATTATGATTTTGAAAAAAAGCAGGAAGTTTTGGCAGCTGAAAAGAAAAGGGAGGATGACCTTGCTAAAACAAAGCAACTGGCATTAATCATTGGATTATTGCTTGTGTTTATCCTGGCGGTGGTTGCACTTAAAGGTTATCGCAATAAACAAAAAGCAAACAAATTATTAACGCAGCAAAAGCAAAAGATAGAAAGCACTTTATCAGAACTTAAATCGACGCAAGCCCAACTCATCCAATCAGAGAAAATGGCTAGCCTTGGAGAGCTTACAGCAGGCATTGCTCATGAAATTCAAAACCCTTTGAATTTTGTCAACAATTTTAGTGATGTCAACAAGGAATTACTAGTGGACTTAATAGAAGAAGCTGATAAAGGAAACATTGATGAAGTAAAAGCGATTGCAAATGATGTAATAGACAATGAAGAAAAAATAAATCATCATGGTAAACGTGCAGATGCCATTGTAAAAGGAATGCTGCAGCATTCACGCACAAGCACAGGAGTAAAAGAGCCGACAGATATTAATGCTTTATGTGATGAATATTTACGATTGAGTTATCATGGCTTGCGTGCTAAAGACAAAGGCTTTAGTGCTGATTATAAAACCAATTTCGATAAAACCATCGGTAAAGTTAATATCATACCGCAGGACGTTGGAAGAGTATTATTGAACTTGTTCAACAATGCATTTTACGCAGTGAATGAAAAGCAAAAGACTTCATATGAAAACTATAAACCACTTGTTTCAGTTCAAACCAAAAAAGAAAAAGATAGCGTGAGCATCACAGCTAGTGACAATGGCAACGGCATTCCGAAAAATATAGTAGATAAAATCTTTCAACCTTTCTTTACTACAAAGCCGACAGGCGTAGGAACAGGATTGGGTTTGAGTTTGAGTTATGATATTATAAAAGCACATGGAGGAGAAATAAAAGTAGGGACGAAGGAAGGAGAAGGAAGTACATTTATTATTCAATTACCATTATAAATGAAAATTCTTGTTCAAATAATACTTTCATTTTTATTTATCAGTCGTATTGCTTTTGCTCAGTCAAATGATAAGTTGATTAAAATAATAAACGAACAAAAAGGTGATATTGAGCAGGTTAATGCATTGTTTATACTAGGTTATCGGCAGACGCAATTAGATTTGGGGATTGCTTATGCACAGCAAGGCCTATCTCTTGCAAAAAAAATTGGTTATGCAAAAGGAGAAGCTGATTGCTTACTTGTTCTCTCTAATAACTATAGCTCTAATGGTAATTTCAATATTGCTATTGAATATGGTTTACAGGCATTAAATATTTATCATGACTTAAAAGATATTAAATATGAAGCCATTATAAATTTACAGTTACAGGCTGATTACAGAGAAGCCGTTGATTACACTAATTCGTTGTACTACGCTTTTGCCGGTGAAAAACTTTCTGAAGCTAATAACATCTATGGAAATGATGTTTCATTTTCTGGCCATCGTCTTGCTCCTTTATTTTTAGCAGAGATTGGCCAAACATACATCCTTATGAATAAACCTGATTCTGCATTATTTTACACCCAAAAATCAATCAGGGATAACGAGCTTTTTAACGGCACAACCTGGGATTTTCCGGTTTATCTCTTAGCCACTATTCAAACAATAAAAGGCGATTACACCGCTGCCCTGAAAAATTATAGGCTATCCGCACGATTAGCTGTACAAAATGGTAAAGAAAATGCTCATGATACCTTGCAGATTTACAGCGGTATGTCTTCTTTATTTACGAAAACAAATCAATCAGATTCAATTATATATTATGCCCAACTTGTAGCAACCCACTGGCGACCTGAAATATCAGAAGTGAAAAATCTTTTGGAAGCTGTAAAAAACCTGGCGCAAGTTTATAAAGCAAAAGGGATAAAGGATAGTGCACTTAAATATACTGAGCTTAATCTAAACTTACAGGATAGTATTTTCAATAGTGAAAAAATTAGAGAATTACAAAATTTTGCTTTTAGCGAAAGAACAAAGCAGCAGGAAATTATAGCTGCTCATACAGCCTACAAAAACAAAATAAAAATTCTTGCACTCGCGGCCGGTTTAGTTGTGTTGTTGCTTATTGCAATGATATTCTGGCGTAATAATAATCATCGCAAAAAAGCCTACGTATTACTGGAATCGCAAAAACAAGAAACTGATTTGCAAAAAATAAAAGCAGAAAGAGCTCTTGAAGAATTACAATCAACGCAAACCCGACTCATCCAAAGTGAAAAGATGGCCAGCCTTGGAGAGCTTACCGCTGGCATTGCACATGAAATACAAAACCCTTTAAACTTCGTCAATAATTTTTCGGAAATAAATAAAGAGTTGATTGATGAACTTAAACATGAAGCGGAGAAAGGAAATATTGATGAAGTAAAAATGATTGCTGAAGACATAAAAGAAAATTCAGAAAAAATAAACCATCATGGCAAACGTGCGGGTGATATCGTAAAAGGAATGTTAGAACACTCAAGAACAAACAAGGGTGTAAAAGAACCTACAAATATTAATGCTTTGTGTGATGAATATTTAAGATTGAGTTACCATGGGTTGAGAGC
>JBDUEO010000317.1:0-4483 GCA_040002335.1 Parafilimonas sp.
GACCTGGTGATGCCGGTTATGAAATACAGGTATTAGATTGTTATAATAATACAACGTATGTAGATGGGCAAACTGCGGCTGTTTATAAACAAGGAATTCCTTTGGCGAATGCTTGTAAAAAACCTGGTGAATGGCAAACGTATGATATCATCTGGACTGCACCGCGTTTTGATAATACCGGCAATTTAACCGATTCTGCAAGAGTAACTGTTTTACACAATGGTGTTTTGGTGCTAAACAATTTTAAGTTGAAAGGAATGACCCGTTATATTGGCTTACCTTATTACGTTGCACATGGTGCGTCTTCAATTAAATTACAATCGCATGGCGATCCAAGTAAGCCAATAAGCTTTAGAAATATTTGGGTAAGGCCGCTTGATTAAAGATCATTCAGAAAAGCATAAATCATTTTTAATTCAAAGCCTTTTTGTTGCAAAAAGGCTTTTGTTTTTTGCTTTTTTATAAAGATATTTTTCTCACTGGTAAGCGTTTTTAATTTGGCGGCTGCAACGGCTAAAAAAGTTTTATTATAAGCGCTTGCATCAATTGATGCAAGCGCTTTTTTAATGCAATATTCGCTTACCTGTCTTTGCTTCAGTTCGTATTTTATTTTTTCTCTTCCCCATTTTTTTAAACTGAATTTGCCTCTTGCAAATGCAAGTGCAAAACGTTCTTCATTTAAAAATCCTTCTTCAATTAATTCGGTTATTAATTGTTCAACCTGTTTTTTGTATAATTGAAAAGAATATAATTTTTCGCGAACTTCTTTATGGCATCTTTCCTGGTAAGCGCAATAATGTTTTGCTTTTTGTAAAGCAATAAGCAAAGAATCTTCCATCAAAAAAAATATTAAAAATCAAGACTTGGGCTTAACCATTTTTCCGCTTCTTCAATCGTCCAGTTTTTTCTTGCTGCATAATCTTGTAATTGCCCACGTTGTATTTTTCCTAAACCAAAATAATGGCTTTGCAGATGCGAAAAATACCAGCCACAAACAGATGCCGGCGGATTCATGGCAAGGCTCTCCGTTAATTCAATACCAATATTTTCTGTAACATTCATCAGCTCAAACAACTTAATTTTTTCTGTATGATCCGGGCATGCAGGATAACCTGGCGCGGGCCGTATTCCCTGGTATTTTTCGCGAATCAATTGCTCTGTTGAAAGCGTTTCATCTTTTGCATAACCCCAATATTCCTTTCTCGTTTTTTGATGCAAACATTCTGCAAAAGCTTCCACTAAACGATCGGCTAAAATTTGCACCATAATTTTATTATAGTCGTCGTTATCTTTTGCAAACTCATCAATATATTTTCTTGCGCCATCAATTGTAACTGCAAATGCACCGATATAATCCTTTTGTTTAGGCGATACGAAATCAGCCAATGAAAAATTACTTTGCCCTGCAGCTTTTTTACTTTGCTGTCGTAAGAACTCAAGATGCACTTCACCATTATTTGTTTGAAGTGAAACTGTGTCTCTGTCATTACTTTGCGCTGGCCAAAAACCAATAACACCTTTTGCAGTAAACCAATGTTCTTTAATTATTTTTTTAAGCAGATTTTGTGCATCATTAAATAATCTTGTTGCTTCAACACCAAATATTTTATCTGTTAATACATCGGGAAATTTTCCAGGCATTTCCCAACCAATAAAGAATGGTCCCCAATCAATGTATTCAGCAATTTCTGCTACATCAAAATCATTAAAAACTTTTACTTCATTTAAAGAAGGTTTTGTTGCAACGTAATTTTGCCAATCGAATTTTTCTTTCAGCTTTACTGCTTCTTCATATTTTAATAAAGATCTCTGGCCCTGCTTATTCGCAAACTGAGTGCGCAAATTATCATATTCCAGTTCTATCTTTTTTAAGAGTTCAGGCTTGTGTTCTTTATTTAAAAGATTTGAAACAACAGTTACACTTCGTGATGCATCCAATACATGTATTACACCATTCTGGTATTGCGGAGCGATCTTTACAGCAGTATGTGTTCGGGAAGTTGTTGCGCCTCCAATTAACAAAGGTTGTGTCATATTGCGGCGTTTCATTTCATGCGCAACATGTACCATTTCATCAAGCGATGGCGTTATCAATCCACTTAAACCAACAACATCAACATTTTCTCTTTGCGCAGTTTCTAAAATTTTATCTGCGGGCACCATTACACCCAAATCAATTACATCATAGCCGTTACAACCAAGCACAACACCTACAATATTTTTTCCTATATCATGCACATCGCCCTTAACAGTTGCGAGCAAAATTTTTGGAACGGAACCTTGTGACGCGTTTGGATTATTCTTTTTTTCTTCTTCAATAAAAGGGAAAAGATAAGCAACGCTTTTCTTCATTACCCTTGCGCTTTTTACAACCTGTGGCAAAAACATTTTACCACTTCCAAATAAATCACCCACAACATTCATCCCGTCCATTAGCGGCCCTTCAATAACATGTAATGGTTTAGGATAATTTTTGCGTGCTTCCTCTGTATCAATTTCTATAAAATCGGTAATACCGTTAACAAGCGCATGCTTTAATCTTTCTTCAACCGTATTACTGCGCCATAAATCGTCTTTCTTTTCTGTTTTATCTTTTTGTTTTACAGAGTCAGCAAATACAATTAATTTTTCGGTGGCTTCATTATTATCGTTGTTCCTATTAAGAATTACATCTTCACACAACTGTTTTAATCCGGGTTCAATTTCATCGTATATAACCAACTGACCCGCATTTACAATGCCCATATCCATTCCTGCTTTAATTGCATAAAACAGAAAAACGCTGTGCATTGCTTCACGCACCGCATCATTGCCGCGAAAAGAAAAAGAAAGATTGCTTACACCACCACTAATTTTTGTAAGCGGCATTTTTTGTTTGATGAGGCGTGTTGCTTCTATAAAATCTACTGCATAATTATTATGTTCTTCAAGGCCGGTGGCAATGGCAAAAATGTTTGGATCAAAAATTATATCCTGGGCATCATAACCAATTTGGTCAGTTAAAATTTTATAAGCACGGCTGCTGATGTTTACTTTTTTTTCCAAAGTGTCTGCCTGACCATTTTCATCGAACGCCATTACCACAACGGAAGCCCCATACATTCTGCATGTTTCTGCCTGCGCGATAAATTTTTCTTCGCCTTCTTTTAAAGAAATAGAATTTACAATGCACTTGCCTTGCACACATTTTAATCCTGCCTCAATAATTTCAAATTTTGATGAATCAATCATTATTGGAATGCGTGCAATATCAGGTTCGCTTTGCAGCAGGTTTAAAAAAGTTGTCATTGCTTTAACGCCATCAAGCAACGCATCATCCATATTTATATCAAGCACCTGTGCGCCGCTTTCTGCCTGTTGCCGCGCCACACTTAATGCTTCTTCAAATTTGCCATCGCGAATAAGCCTTGCAAATTTTTTTGAACCTGTAAAATTTGTTCGCTCACCAATATTTACAAAATTAGATTCGGGGCGAATGGTTAATGGTTCCAATCCTGCAAGACGCAAATAAGGTTTGATAATGTTATCGCTCATGTTCTGTTCAGATTAATTCAGGCTCTAAAACCGGCAATTTTCTTGGTGCAACATTTTTTACATGTTGCGCAATTGCTTTTATATGATCGGGTGTTGTACCACAACAACCACCAACAATATTTACAAAACTTTCGTTAGCCCACTCTTCAATAAAGCAGGCAGTTTCATGCGGTTGTTCATCATACTCACCCATTGCATTAGGCAAACCTGCATTTGGATAAGCAGAAACATAACACGAAGCAAGCTGAGACAACTCTTCAATATGCGACCGCATTTCTTTTGCGCCTAACGCACAATTTAAACCAATGCTTAATGGTTTTGCATGTGCAACAGAGTTATAAAAAGCTTCTAAGGTTTGGCCGCTTAAAGTTCTTCCGCTGGCATCTGTTATTGTTCCGCTAATCATTATTGGCAATGATTCTTTTTTTTCATCGCGGAAATATTTTTTTATTGCGAAGATGGCAGCCTTTGCATTTAAGGTATCAAAAATTGTTTCAATCAACAATAAATCTGCACCGCCTTCAACCAAGCCTGTTACCTGTTCATAATACGCATCAACTGCTTCATCAAAAGTTAATGCGCGGTAAGCGGGATCGTTTACATTTGGTGATAATGAAAGTGTTTTATTCATTGGGCCGATAGCACCTGCAACCCATCCAAACCCTTCCCGCAGGGAAGGACTTTGGGCTCTCCATTCTTCAATACTTCGTCTTGCAATTTTTACTGCTTCAAAATTTATTTCATACGCTAATGATTGCATGTTATAATCTGCAAGCGATACACGTTGTGCGTTAAATGTATTTGTCTCAATAATATCTGCACCGGCTTCAAGGTATTCTTTATGAATTTCTTTTATGATCTGCGGTTGCGTTAAACATAAAAGATCGTTATTGCCTTTTATGTCAGATGCCCAATTTTTAAATCGTTCGCCACGATAATCTTCTTCAGA
>JBDUEO010000318.1:0-4475 GCA_040002335.1 Parafilimonas sp.
GATAAGTTTATTAGCGGAACTGTTCCTGATGAATAGTATTAAAACAGTACAACTGCCCGTTACATAAAAATGTTTTATTCACTAATAAAATGAAACAATTTCTACTTATAAAAAAGTTACTAATTTCACGCACTTGTTGAAACGTGTAATTTGAACATGTTGTGTTGAATTTTTCAACAAAAGAACTCCTTAATGAAAGCAATAATTCCAGTGGCCGGTGCAGGCGCAAAGCTGCGGCCACATACATATACGCAACCAAAGGCATTAATACCAATTGCAGGTAAAACAATTTTAAGTTTTATTGTTGATCAATTACATGAAGCGGGTATTCATGAATTTATTTTTGTGGTTGGTTATCTGGGTGAAAAAATACAGGAATATGTATTACAAACTTATCCTGACCTTACCTGTCATTTTGTGCAGCAAAACGAGCGCCGCGGAACCGGCCATGCTGTTGAACTTACAAAAACATTAATTGGCAACGATGAAATTTTAGTAACGCTTGGCGATACAATTTGCGAATATAATTTGCAGGAAATAATTGATACGCCGCAAAACATGCTGGGCGTAAAAAAGGTAGACGACCCGCGCAGTTTTGGCGTTGCAGAAATTGGCGAAGATAATTTTATTGAACATGTTATTGAAAAACCGGCCATTCCAAAAAGCAATATGGCGCTGGTAGGTATTTATAAAATAAAAGACACTGAATATTTGTTTCAATGCCTTGAACATTTATTTACACAACACATTACCAGTTTTGGAGAATATAGTTTAACCGATGCGTTGGATTGTATGATAAGGCGCGGCATAAAATTTAAATCGTTTAAAGTAAAAAACTGGTTCGATTGCGGCAAAAAAGAAACCTTGCTCGAAAGTAATACTACACTGCTTAAAAAATTTGGCGGTATAATTGATTCTAATCTTAAATCAGAAAATTCCATCATTATTCCGCCGGTTGCAATTGGTGCGGGATGCAGATTTAAAAACTCTATTGTTGGCCCGCATGTATCTATTGGAGCCAATACAACACTTGAATATTCTGTGGTGCGCGATAGTATTGTTGGTTCTTACACAAATCTTTTTGAAGTGGTAATTGATAACTCACTTATTGGCAGCGACGCAAGTGTAAAAGGTTTAAGCCGCAGTTTAAATATCGGCGATAATACAGAGCTTGATTTTGGATAGAAGCATTAACGCACTTTAAGGTTGAGCATCATAAGATCAACTCCTTTGCAGGATCCCAAAACAATTTCTCAAACTCAACTACTTTATCATTTTCTATTTTAATCTTTTCTTTTTCCAAACGTTTTTGCATTTCATCTGCCGCACCAAAATGCATTTTACCACTTAATAAACCAACACGGTTTACAACGCGGTGCGCCGGCACTTTTGGCGTTGCATACACACTTGCACCCATTGCCCAGCCAACCATACGTGCACTCATTTTTGTACCCAAATAATTCGCAATAGCGCCAAAACTTGTTACTCTTCCTTTCGGAATTTGCCGTGCAACATCCCACACATCTTCAAAAAAAGAATGCGTTTTTGTAAGGTCTTTTAAATGTGGTTTTGCCATTAGCTTATAGTTGATGGTTCATCGTTCATAGCATAACTTTTTTCTCCATGATCAATGATCTATGAACCATGATCTTCGCTCCTTCTTTTTTCTAATAATAAACTTCGCTTCGGTTCCGGAACCATCTTATAATCGTACGGACAATTTGCGCAGCCATTGCCGCAGCAATAACCACGTTCTAATAAATATTCTGCTGTAAACACTACAAGCCCATCATTATTAAAATAATAATCGTCGTCTTCAGTTAAGCGCTTGTTCACGAAATAATGCTTTTAATTGTTCCTCTTTTTCTTTCAAAAGATCGTTGTTTAATTCAAAAGCAAGGTAATGCACTTTGTTGCTTTGCGCAATATCCAAACTTTCATAATAAGTTTTTATTGCAAGCGCTTCGGTTATGGTTTCATCTTTATAAACATCATCTTTATCTTCTATAATTTTTAGTTGATAAAGATCAATAACCGCTTTGGTAAAATTGTATAAATCAGGGCTGTCTGTTTTTAAATGAACAATGCCATTGGATTGTAAAATACTTTTATACAAGCGCAAAAATTTTGGATGCGTTAAACGCTTTTTCATTTTTGAAAAACGCAATTGCGGGTCTGGAAAAGTTATCCATATTTCGCTTACTTCATCAGGCCCAAAATAATCGGTCAGTTTATCAATTTGCGTACGTAAAAAAGCAACATTTTTTAAACCTTCATTCAATGCAGTTTTTGCACCTTTCCAAATGCGGTTGCCTTTTACATCAACACCAATAAAATTTTTATCTGAATGTACTCTTCCCAAACCAAGTGCATATTCGCCTTTACCACAAGCCAATTCAAGAATTATTGAATTTTTGTTTTGAAAGAATGCATGCCATTTGCCCTGCATGTTTTCTGGAAATTCCAACACATTTGGAAAGGTTTTCAGTTCTTCAAAACGAATTAATTTTTTGTGCGCCATTAAGTAAAATAAAGAAAGATCAGCGAGAGAATTTGTTACCCGACCTGGATTCGAACCAAGACAATCAGAACCAGAATCTGAAGTACTACCATTATACTATCGGGCAATTTTGGAACGCAAATTTAATGGAATTAATCTTTTTACAAAATCTGTTGAAAAAATTATTGTAATACTTGCGGTAAACATACATTGCAACATGTTATTAAACGGCAACCAAAAAATTCTTTTTTTTAAAAAAAAGTAAAATATTCGCAACCTTTATTTTTAACAACGCATGACTTCCACTATCCCTGTTAAAAAGCGATTACATCTTTTTCAACTGGTTGCTGTAATATTTTTAACCGTTTCCGGCGGTCCTTATGGACTTGAACCTTTATTAACGTATGCAGGAAATAATGGCGCTTTATTGTTATTGATAATCACACCTATTTTATGGGATGTGCCAACCATTTTTTTTGTGCTTGAATTAAACAGCATGATGCCGGTTACCGGCGGCTATTATCAATGGGTAAAAAAGGCATTGGGCTTACGCTTTGCTTTTTATGAAGGCTGGTGGACGTGGCTTTACACGTTTGTTGACCTTGCTATTTATCCTGTTTTGTTTGTTGAATATGCTTCTTATTTTTTCCCTGGAATTGATGCGTATAAAATCCCGATTTGTTTAATAATTATATGGGCGGGTGCCGGCTTAAATATTTTAGGTATTGTACCTGTTGGCGAAACATCCTTGGTATTAGGTGCAGTTGTAATTGCACCATTTATAATTTTATTTATTACGGCATTTGCATCGCACGATGTTTTGTTTTCTATGCCGCATGCTTCATTAAATGGAATTCATTTTTCTTCACTTGGCCTTGCATTGTTTACCGTAATGTGGAATTTTTGCGGATGGGATAATACGATGACATATGCCGAAGAAGTTGATAAACCAATCCGCTCATATATCAGATCAACCATTATTGCATTTGTAATAATTTTTGCAGTTTATTTTATTGCTGTATTAACCGCGCAGGCAAGTGGAATAGATTATGCTGTTTTGAATGATGAAGGCTTTCCTGCAGTTGGTTCTCTTATCGGCGGAAACTGGCTCGGAGCTTTAATTGCAGCCGGTGGAATGGCAAGCACATTAGGATTATTTTCTGCTGTTTTATTATCTGTATCACGCGTACCAAAAGTGATGAGCGATGATAAATTATTGCCCAAAAAATTAAACAGTGTTCATCCAAAATTTAAAACACCATACATCTCAATTATAGTTTGTGCAGCTATTGTAAGCGTTATGATTTTATGGACGTTTGCTGACTTGCTGATTATAGATATAACTTTATACGGCGCCGGTTTATTTTTAGAATTTCTATCATTAATTATTTTAAGAAAGAAGATGGCAAATGCAAATCGTCCATTCAAAATAAAATTAAATATTGCAGGGTTATGTGTAATGACGATTATACCTTTTAGCGTATATCTTATTGGATTAACAGGCAGTTTTGCGGCGGGTGATTTTTCTGTAGTGCTGTTTGCCATAGCAGCATTGCTAAGCGCAGAAATAATCTGGCAGGCTATCGGTTATTTCAACCCTGATATCAAAAAATTAAAAACTAATATTGATTGATGAAAAAGTTATTTTCAATTACGTTTATTATTTGCTTTTGTATTCAATTAAATGCACAACAGGTTTCCACAAATAAACCGTTGCCGTCTGCAAGCCAGTTAGCCTGGCAAAAAATGGATTTTTATTTATTCGTGCATTTTGGTCCGAATACATTTACAGATTTGGAATGGGGAAAAGGAACAGAGACAGAAGATATTTTTAATCCAACTAATCTCGATTGCGGGCAATGGTGCCGCACTGCAATTGCCGCAGGTGCAAAAGGCATTATTATTACAGCCAAACATCATGATGGATTTTGTTTGTGGCCGAGTAAATATTCTACGCACACGGTTGCACAAAGCA
>JBDUEO010000319.1:0-4465 GCA_040002335.1 Parafilimonas sp.
GTGCAGTTATAATAAGTAACATCGCAGCAAAAAGCAACGTAAAATTGCCCGGTATTTTAGATTGATAATAATTAATCTCCTTTTTCCGGTAGGTTAATCCGTCTGTTTCAATATTTAGCATGTGCCTTGTAGCAACTCTGTATTTGTTCATAATACTTTTGCTTTTAAGCATTAAACCAGGCAGCAAACTATTTTCTTTTTTATCATCATGAAAAGCAATTTCAGTTAGCGAATCTGAAACCAATAATTCAGCATTGCTAAGTTTATTTATAGCAGCATAATCTTTACGCTGCATATAATTTTTATCTACAAGTTTGCCAAGCGTATCCAGATACGGATGCAGTAAACGTTTTGCGTTAAATAAAGGCTGTAAAAAATTTGAATCTTTCGTAATTAAAAAACCACGCGCACCTGTTTCAGCATCTTTTAGTAAAGACTCCGTTTTATTAAGTTGATTAATTACAGTGTAAGTATGAACCGCTTGCTTGTTATATTTTTCAAGAGAATTAAAGTGATTATACACAATAAAAGCCAGCGCAATTAGCAGGAGAAAACAAACCGTGAAGATGATTGTGGCAAGTGAAAGGTTTTTCCTTAACTCAAAACTAAATTTCATTCGTGTATTAAATTCTACGTTTTGATATAATATAAGTTTTTACTTTGTGCTTGAAAGTTTTACTACATTGGTTGTATGAAATTGGTCTTGTACTTGTATAATATTGGTATCGCAAATAAAACTAATTTAATTTATAATTATCACAAACAAAATTTTTCATGACTAAAGTTTTAGTAATTGATGATGACAGGGATATGTGCCTTTTATTAAGAAAATTTTTAGAGAGGAATAATTATGAAGTAATTGATTTTACAAGTGGTAAAAAGGCACTTTCATGGTATGATGAGAATAAACCTGACATAGTTCTATGCGATTTGCGTTTGGAAGACGTAAGCGGTTTGGAGATATTACAAAAAATGAAAGCCGCAAATCCTTCTCTCCCATTTTTAATTATTACTGGTTATAGCGATGTGCGGAGTGCAGTTGAAATTATGAGGCACGGCGCTTATGATTATATTACGAAGCCACTTTTTCCTGATGAAATTTTAGTTACAATAAAACAGGCGCTTGCAAATGGAGATATTGTAAGAAAAGCACCTGATTCCGTAAATAATAAAAAAGAAAATAGTACTGATAAAGTTGTTGATGGCAACAACAACATGAGTTTTGATATGGCCGAAAATTATGTTGTTGGCCCAAGTGAAGCTTTTCAACAAATACTGAAACAAGTGAAACTGGTTGCACCTACAAATTATAGTGTAATTATTTATGGCGAAACCGGAAGCGGCAAAGAAGCAGTAGCTAATGAAATTCACCGCCATAGCAAACGTGGCAAAGAACCTTTTGTAGCAATTGATTGTGGTGCCTTAAGTAAAGATCTTGCTGCCAGCGAATTATTTGGTCACGAAAAAGGATCTTTCACCGGCGCATTAAATCAAAAAGTAGGAAGCTTTGAATTAGCTAATGGCGGAACAATTTTTTTAGATGAGGTTGCTAATCTTTCTTACGAAGTACAGGTTTCATTATTAAGAGTTGTGCAGGAAAGAAAAATGCGGCGCGTTGGTGGTACAAAAGATATTGAATTAGATGTTAGAATAATTGTTGCCAGTAACGAAAAATTGTGGAATGCTACACAGTCAGGAAAATTCAGGGAAGATTTATATCATCGCTTTAACGAGTTCAGTATTGAAATTCCTCCTCTGCGCGAAAGAAGGGATGATATAATGCACTTCGCAAATCATTTTCTTGATATAACAAATAAAGAACTTGAAAAAAAGATAGCCGGTTTTTCTGCGGATGTAATACATGCATTCAATAATTATGTTTGGTATGGTAATTTACGTGAACTAAGAAATGTAGTTAAACGTGCCGTATTGTTAAGCGATGGTTCTGTTGTTGAATTAAAAAGCCTTCCCTTTGAAATAACTAATTATGAAAAACTAAATGAACTGGTGTCCTTACAATCGAATATGCAAAATACCAGTTTTCCTGCACCACATCAACAGCATGAGCAGCCGGTACAACAGGCATCAAGATCTGGAAACCTCGATTTAAAATCAGCAAGTATAGATGCAGAATATGAAACAATTCTTGCTGCATTAAAGCAGGTAAATTTTAATAAAAGTAAAGCGGCAAAACTGATGAAAATTGACAGGAAAACTTTATACAACAAAATAAAGGAATATCAAATGCTGAATAATAAGTGATGAAGCAGATCCTTACTACGAAAAAAAAATCTTTTCAATTTTTTAATGAACCTGTTAAAAAACCTTCTTTCTTTTTCGAACAATTGTTTAATAATCTTTTAAACAATTCAATAAAGTTTAGTTCAAGTAATCAAACTGCAGTTATCAATATACATTCAAGAAAAATATCTGGGCCGGAAAAAGCTACGTTTTCTCTGCCTGTAAAAGAAACCTCTTATCAAATAAAAATACAGGATAAAGGCAATGGTTTTAAAGAGAAGCATGTGCGCAAAATATTCTACCGGCTACATGCAGCAGAATATTCAGGCAACGGAATTGGGCTTGCTTTATGCAGTAAAGTTATTAAAAAACATACGGGATTAATTTGGGCAGAAAGTACGCTGGCAATGGCGCTGCCTTCTTTATAATGCTTTCAAAAACGCAGGACATAGATGACAACGGATAATATAAATGTGCTTATAATTGATGATGATGAAGATGATTATTTTATAACGAGTGATTACCTGAAAAATATTCCAGGTAGAAATTTTGTTATTGACTGGTGCTATAATTATAAGCATGCATTAGATGAAATAAAACGCGAGAAGCACAATGTTTATCTTGTAGATTACCGCCTTGGCATAAAAACCGGTTTAGATTTAATTAAGGAAGCTAAACAATTGGAGTCTGATTCGCCGTTCATTTTACTTACCGGCAAAGGCGATATACATATTGATGAAGAAGCAATGAAGTTTGGCGCTTTTGATTATTTGATAAAATCTGAATTAAGCAGCGAAAAACTTGAACGTTCTATACGTTATTCCATCAACAGGGCAAGAATGTTGAATGAGTTGCGCACGAAGGAAAAAAAGTATAGGAATATTTTTGATAAATCGAGCGATGCACTGTTTGTAACTGACGAAAAGCTTTTTTTTACAGAAGTAAATACGGCATTCGGAACCTTGTTATCATGCGAAGAAGATTTTTTACTTAAATCAAAGCTTCCTGAATTAATTACAGATAATTATCTTTCAAGAAAGCTTTCTGAAGAGCTAAAGCACAAAGGTTATATAGATGGCTGGCAGGCAGAAATGCGTTATAAAAAAAATCATCCAAAGCAATGCGTTATTTCAACAACCAAAGAAAAAAGTGTTGATGGAAAAACATATTACCAGGGAATAATTCATGATATAACGTTGATAAAAAAAGCAGAGCGCGCCACTTTACGCGCAGAAAAATTAGCAGCAACAGGAAGACTTGTTAGAACACTTGCACATGAAGTAAGAAATCCAATTAACAATATCAATCTTGCCTGCGAACATTTGCGCAGCATTGATGTTTCTGAAGACAATGAACTTTATTTTGATATTATTTACCGTAACAGCGGACGTATAAATGAACTTATTAAAGAGTTATTAAATAGTTCACGGCCTACAGAAATGCAATTGAAAGATTCGATACTGCAATCTGTAATTGATGAAATTGTTAATGCTGCAAAAGATAGAATTAATTTGAAGAATATTTCGTTGCAGGTTGATTATCCTTCTGAATTGATTACTGTTTACCTGGATAATGAAAAAATGATAATTGCGTTACTTAATATTGTAATTAACGCAGTAGAAGCCATTGAAGGTGCTAATGGCAGAATTTCAATCAGAATTAAAAAAGATAAAGAACACGCAGTAATCGAAATTACTGATAATGGTTCCGGGATAAGCGATGAAAACATTCCAAAATTATTTGAGCCATATTATACTTCTAAAAGAAATGGAATTGGTTTAGGACTCGCATCTACACTGAATATTATACAAGCACACAACGGAAGTATAGAAGTTACTTCAGAAGCAGGCAAATCAACCATTTTTACAATAACATTACCAGTCAAAATTTAATCTCATTTGTAGAATATTATTCTCCATATACTTTATTTTTAAATTAATTTTTTATTTCTTTCCCTTAAAAAAATAATGGCATATTTTTTACATTACTTATAGTATTATTCACCTAATAAAAATTTAACATGAGAAGCATTTTATACATTATCGCAGTAGTATTATTAATCGGTTGGGCATTGGGATTTTTTGTTTATACCGTAGGCAGCGTAATTCATATTTTATTAGTTCTTGCTATTATTTCTATTTTAATCGCAGTAATCGGCGGTAGGGGAACTTCTTAGAAGCTGTTTAAAAACGATTCAGCATAATCCGTATAGCGGATAAATGTA
>JBDUEO010000320.1:0-4447 GCA_040002335.1 Parafilimonas sp.
GCCATTCACCTGGTTTTTTGCAGGCATTCGCTAAAGGAATTCTTTGTTTGTAAACGGCGGCTGTTTGACCATTTACATACGTCGTATTATTATAACAATCCAACACTTGAATTTCATAACCTTCATCTCCGGGTCCCGTAGATGCAAGAAAAACACCGCTGTTACCACGTGCCTGCCCTTTGCCTTCAATATCCGTTGGTTCTTTCCATTCAATATGCAATTGATAATCCATAAATTTCTGTTTCGTTTGAATACTTCCACCTCCTTTTTTATTTACAGTCAATTCGCCATTGTCAATAATCCAGTCTGCAAGTTTTGTTGTATCGTTTGCTGATTCCCAAGAATTCAAATCTTTGCCATTAAATAAAATAACTGCATCAGAAGGCGCGTCCTGAGGTGTTGCGCCCGGCGTTACAACAGGCGGTTCAGGGCTCCACACCTCAGTTGGCTTTGCTTTAATCTCATTAAGACTGTCAGTAATGTGTTTACGCATAAGGCTATCTGCACTTTGTGCATTGGAAAAAATATAAGAAAATACAGCAATGGTTATAAGAAGAGATCTTTTCATATTGGTAATTGATTTATTGTTTCAGAAGTGTTGCAACATACAACATAGTGCGAAAAAATAAAAGTTGAATTTTTAAATGTCAATTGTAATGTTTGATTTGTTGCTCATTGTTTCAACTGTACAAGTGAGTGACACAACGAAGATGCCATGAAATACAACTGCCGGTTACATAACAACACTATACTTTCGGCAACTCGTATCCATTATGATATTTTGATACAAGCAATTTGTTTGCATCATCATCTGTGAATTTTTTCTTGTCATCGTCCCAAAAAATTTTCTTCCCTGTTCTAAATGCAATATTGCCCATATCGCAAACAGTTGCAACATGTGCAGCATCCTGAACCGGGCATTTCAGATCTTCTATCTTACGCGATTTTACTACTTCTAAAAAGTTTCCAGTATGTAAAAAAATGCCATCATCAACTTTTAATTGCCTTGGCACTGCATCCATTTGATCTTGCTTATTTTTTACTTCAGGTATCACTTCCCATCCACCACGATCAACAACCAGCGTTCCGTTATTGCCAATAAATGCAACGCCATGATCACGTTGATATGGCCCGTCGTTTATACCCGTTGCATGTTCCCACAACATATTGAAATTACCAAAATCATAAACAGTTACAAGCGTATCAGGCGTTTGTTCTGCGTCATCCGGATAAGCAAATTTGCCGCCGCTTGCCATAATACTTTTCGGAACATTTGCTTTTGAACCTATCAATGCATAATCAATCATGTGTACGCCCCAGTCTGTCATTAATCCACCTGCATAATCCCAATACCAGCGAAAATTAAAATGAAAACGATTTGGATTGAACGGGCGTTTTTCTGCCGGGCCTAACCACATTGTATAATCAACGCCAGGCGGCGGTGCACTGTCTGGTTTTACAGGCACAGATTGCATCCATCCCTGGTAAGCCCATGCTTTTACCAAACGCACATTGCCCAGCTTTCCCGAATGCACAAAATCCATCGCATCTGCATAATGTTTATTGCTGCGTTGCCACTGGCCAACCTGCACCACACGGTTATATTTTTTTTGTGCATCAACCATAGTTGTGCATTCAATTATTGAATTGCCCACAGGCTTTTCGCAATACACATCTTTGCCCGCCATACATGCATCAACCATTATTTTACAATGCCAGTGATCGGGCGTTGCAATCAACACCGCATCAATATCTTTATTATCCAACAATTTTCTGTAATCGCTGTATGGCGTTACATTAATATTTTGCTGTTTTAATTCTGCAACGCGATCATTCAATACATTACTATCAACATCGCAAAGGGCAACACATTCTGCTTCGGGATGTTTAATTAAATTGGTAAGATCGGTCCAACCCATGCCATGAATGCCTATTGCACCAATGCGGATTTTATCATTGGCTGAAATTTTTTTTGCTGCTGATAATGATTTTGGAATTAATGCGGCGCCTGCTGCATAGGCTGCTGTTGATTGAAGAAAATGTCTGCGTTTCATGTGTATATTTTTATTTCAAATTGCCACATGTAATTCGCCATACTTTATGGCTCATTTCATATTGCGTATTTTGTTAGAAGAAATAAAAGTACGCAGTTGAAATTTATTCGATGCTTTTCTTACTTAAAAATTAGCGTGCAGATTAATATCAGATAAAAAAATATTAAAGAATATGGAAGCAGATTTTTTATCTTTTTAAATTGATAATTCTTTCAGTACTAAAACCTGGATTGTTTAAATCAGGAGTTATAACAATTCTAAGTGTATTATTGTAAAGTGTATACATGCCTGTTTGCGGAATGATATTTATGTTAGCTCCTGTTTCATTAAAAATAGTTGTACTATCGGATTTTTTTAAGCAAGAAATTGTATCGTATGTAGATCCTTCTTTTGTATACAACATTTCATTTGTTGAAAAAATAAAATAATCGGCATCATTTCATTATATATTTCATAAGAAACGGATGAACCACTAATAATTGTTGAATCGCTTACAACATTCCATTTGCCTGTTATTTTTGCTGAGCCTGATTTTGTGCAGGCATTTTAATAACAACATAAAGCAAATTAAAATAGTGGCTTAAAAATTTTCATGATAATTTTTAGAATATGACAAACAAAAATTAAACAACGTTTTAGCCAAAATAGTTTAATAAAACGATCGCCATAATTATTAAGCAGAGTAACATTCAAATATTACTTTTGCTCAATAAATAATGAAAGCTTATTTAAATTATACACGTATTGTTTTGCTGTTTGTTTTTTTAGTGATACTTGCGGGCGCTGTTGTGCGCACTACGCAAAGCGGCATGGGTTGCCCCGATTGGCCGCATTGTTTTGGCATGTGGGCGCCACCATTCAGCGCAAGTGGTTTGCCCTCTGACTATAAGAAGTATTTGGACAAACAGGATATTGATGCAGTATATAATCCCGCACATGCATGGACGGAATATGTAAACCGTTTAATAACCGGGGCGCTTGGAATTTTAATTATAATACATGTTGTATGGAGCTTTAAAAAATTCTTTCGCACCAAACAAATTATCTGCTGGCTTTCCTGTTTATTTCTTTTGGGAACTTTGTTTGAAGCGTGGTTAGGAAAATTAGTGGTTAACACAAATCTTGATGTGCTGAAAATTTCGTTGCACATGATCGCTGCATTATTTCTTGCCATTATTCCGCTAATTATTTTACATAAACTGGATGATGATAAAATTGTACATGATAAAACCTTGCGTGTTATAACAACGATTGCTTTAATTATTTTATTAGCGCAAATTATTATTGGCACAGATGTACGCGAACAGGTTGATGAAATTTCAGCATCATTAAATTACACGCAGCGAGATACATGGCTTGCACATTTAAATAGCGTGTTTGACGTACATAAAATAACTTCCATTATTACATCGCTTTTGGTGATCGCAGTATTCTGGCGTTCGCTGTCTTATGTTACGTTGCAACGTATAGGTTTCTTTTTATTAATAATTATTTTGTTATTGATGACAGCCGGCATTTCATTAGCGAGGTTTAATATTCCTGCATTTATTCAGCCAATACATTTATTGTTATCAAGCATTTTATTTATTGCATTGTTTGCGTTTAGGTTGAAGGTTAGGAAGTGAAAGGATTTAGGTTTTTAGACTTAAGTATTGATGAATAGTGATTACAATTATTTTCTTGAGACGATATTTTTTTTATATTATTATTAATATAGTTTACCAATTAATTGCTTTTTGGATTTTAATATACTTAGCATACACTTTTAATGATTCTTTAATTCCGGAAAGTTTAAAATGGAAAAACAACGCACCAAGAGATGATTTTTTCGCCATTGGTTTTCAAGCTTTAATTTTTATGTTTGAAGCAACTATTCTTACTCTATTAATTTATATCATTAATTCATTGGTTTTAAGCGATACACATACAAAAGAAAGCAGGTTTATTATTGCTAAACGCACTGCAATTATAAATATGATAGTGTTTGCAGGATTTTTTATTTGTTGTATTTAGTAATTAAATTCTTTATTTGTTTTGTTAGGAATAATCAAGTTGAGCAAATCAAAAGACTGAATTATATTCTTTAATTTCGAAGAACAAATTTGTTATTATGCTTTACGGACAAATTAATATTGATCCTGAAATAATGAGCGGCACTCCTGTATTTTCAGGAACGCGTGTTCCTATTAAAAATCTCTTCGATTATATTGAAGGTTGTGAAGACCTTTCAGAATTTTTAGATGATTTTCCATCTGTAACTAAAGAAGCCGCTTTGTCTGTTTTGGAAATGGCAAAAAATTTCTGATCATTTTATAAAAACATAACCACTTATCCTTTAATTATTTTAATAGCTTCTGCAGGATTCTCTACTTCAATAACCAGCTTTTTAAAAT
>JBDUEO010000321.1:0-4424 GCA_040002335.1 Parafilimonas sp.
AATATAAATAATGTCATCAAACCGGTTCAATGGGTTCACCACCGCTCAACTGAAGTTGTGTAATATTGGGTGGAAAAAGCAGTTGCCAATGCACGCACGCAAAAGTTGGTGGTTTGCTTATCGTTGTGTGCAACGAATGAATTTATTAGTGAAAATAATTTGGTTCAATATGCTGAGCTGGCAAAGCATTGGGGTGTTTCATTTATTCAGTTGCTTGAACCAAAGGCGGTTGGCCATTACGCAGGAAAAGACGTTTACTTAGATAAAGATAAAATTTCGTTGCTCGAAGATTTTTATGCCACCTATAACTATAACAAAGCTTATGTTGATTATCCTTCAATCGTTTATCACGGATTTTACAGCAGGCGAATTGGTTGCGGTGCAGGAGGCAAACATTACGTTTACATAGATACAGGTGGCGATGTACATAATTGTCCATTCTGTCAACGGAAATTATTTTCTGCTCTGCATGATCCGATAGATAAGAATATAACTGCCATGATGAATGGCGGATGCAGCGCTTATATGAATTCAACCCAAATGTAAATCAATGAAACCCTGGAATTATTTAATTCTGTTGTTTGTGCCGGCACTAGTTGTTGCAGGTTATTTGCTGGGTGGTTGGTGGAATTTTCTTGTTCCTGTATGTTGTTTTGTTGTGTATCCGCTTACTAATTTTTTTATATCATCTTCTGCAAAAGATGATGTAGATAAACATCAAATCTATTCTCCTTCTCTTTACAGCAATATTGCGTTGAGCTTCGTCCCGGTGCTTATTGCATTAACAGGTTGGTCAACGTATATCGCAGGAAGCACGGCAATTTCAAAAGTTTCATTTGCGGGGCTTGCTTTATCTGTCGGCATTGTAAATGGTGCATTGGGGTTTACATTGGCACATGAATTTATTCATCGTTTTTCAAGGGTGCAACAAATAGCCGGGTACTTATTACTCCTACAAAACAATTATATGCATTACGGCATCGAGCATGTATGGGGGCATCATGTATATGCATGTACGCCCGCAGATCCGCATACCGCACGAATGGGCGAGCCATTGTATTCATATCTGTTCAGAGCTATTAAGGGAACGTATAAAAATGCATACGGGATTGAAATGAAAAAACTATCACGCGCTTCTTATAAATTTTCGTTTATGCGTAACCGTATGCTGCTGTTTGGCGTGTTACAAATTGTTTTAATGCTGCTTGTTTTTTTTATCCTGGGTTCTCACTCTCTTATATTTTTCTTAATACAGAATGTTGTTGCTATTACATTGTTGCACATTATAAATTATCTGCAACATTATGGATTAATGCGAAAATCCACTCTTACAGGAAACTATGAAAGGCTAAGCGCCCATCATGCATGGAATTCGGGCCGCTACAATAAAGCGGTTAATCTCTTTCAATTGGAAAGCCACGCTGATCATCATATACATCCAAGCCGGCCTTTCGATAAGCTTTCTATATATGATGAATCACCGGAGCATCCGGCGGGATACTCTTTCATGGTGTTGCTTTCTTTAGTTCCGCCACTGTGGTTTAAAATAATGAATAAAAGAATTCTAAATTAATTAGCTGCCTGTAAATAGTGCTATACCACCATCTTAAAATGCATAATGAAAAAAATATTACGAAATATAGCAGCAACATACTTTATAGCATTTTTCGGTATTTGCAAAACTGTTGCACAACCGTATATAGATGTGGTTAATATTCGTTACTGCAAAAGCCCTGACATCGGCTTTTTTCAACACAACAAAAAAGCAACTCAGTTAAATTATTTCAATGCATCCGCAACATTACCTTTATTATTTAAGAATAAAAAAGACGCAATAATTTTTAGCCCTTATTACGAAAAATGGGAAGCAAAAATAAAAGGCGTAAGCAGCTTTCGGAAAAATCATTTTGGAATAGCACTCCCTATTTCATTTCTAAAATCTGTCGGGTCGAAATGGAGCGTACTCATTACTCCTATTGTGAGAATAAATGATACAGCAATCAAT
Organism: Parafilimonas sp.; assembly: GCA_040002335.1. Taxonomy (GTDB): domain Bacteria; phylum Bacteroidota; class Bacteroidia; order Chitinophagales; family Chitinophagaceae; genus Parafilimonas. The sequence continues at coordinate 2,006 of JBDUEO010000321.1, forward strand.
TTAAAAAGGCAAATGGCAATTTGGTGGCGCTGCACTTGCATCCCACAGAAGCCCTAACAAAAAATTTACTTTCAAATTCGGAATATATATTAATGAAGACCTGTTTGGATTGTTTGTAATGCCGTTGGCTGGCGTCGATTGGCGAATAAATACGAAAACAAATTTGTTTGGTGTTTTGCCGGGAAGTTTAACGATCGAACACAGGTTAAAAAAATTTTTGTATTACGGTGCGGCTTTCAGGGCTTTTACAAATTCATATACCGACTTTAGCCGCTACTGGCGTGTTGACGAAAACCAATTGGGAATTTTTGCTGATTGTTACCTTACAAAAAAAATTGTTTTGAATATCGAAACAGGCCATTCTGTTTTCAGAAAAATAAGTACAGGCATAAAGAATGAAACAAGGACGGACTGGCAGGCCAACGATAATTTGTATGTGAAATTAGCATTAGCTTACCGGATCAGGTTTAACAATGAAAACTAAAAGCTCCGGCATTTTTTAATGTAACGAAATTCGTTGTTCTAAGTTTTCTTTCACCCCGCCAAACCATTCATTTTTTAAGATACTTAACACAATGCTATCTCTTCTGATGTTTTCATCACGCGTAGGCATATTGCTTCTGAGAATACCATCTACTTTACAACCTAAAGATTTCATAGCTGCAATGCTTCTTGCATTATCATTATCTGCACGAAACTCTAATCTTTCCACATTCATTTTTTCAAAGGCAAATGAAAGCAGCAGAAACTTGCAATGCTTATTTAAACCCGTCCCCCGAAATTTTTTTCCAAACCATGTGTATCCTAACTGCACTGTTTTAAAAGGAATATTAATATCATAAAATCTTGTGCTGCCAGCATATTCATTAGTCCGTTTATCAAAAACAATGAATGGGTATTCTTTCTCTTTTTCCTTTTCAGCAAAAGCAATGTTCATATAATTTTTTAAACCATCTTCACCCGCAGCGGTTAGCAATGAATACTTCCATGTTTCAGGTTCATGCAATGCAATGGGCAACAAATTATCAAAGTCCTCTTTTTGCAAAGGGCGCAAAAGAACAATATCATCTTCCAAAACATAATTATTTTTTACGCTGAAATTCTCTGCCATTAATTCAATTTTTTAAAATACATTTATTTGTTTCAAAAAAGAAACCGGCACAACTTCGTAATTTTTTTTTATTTAATTCAGAACTTTTTATGGACAAACCTTCTTCTTACTGTGAAGCAGTAGCAACAATGGATAAAGATAATCTGCATCGCATTTATCACGACACCGCTTATGGATTTCCCATTGATAGTGATGATGAGCTTTTTGAAAGGCTGGTACTTGAAATAAACCAGGCAGGCTTGAGCTGGAGTACAATTTTAAATAAGCAACAAAATTTTAAAAAGGCGTATAATAATTTCAACATAAAAAAAGTAGCTGCATATAAAGAAAAAGATTTTGAAAGATTAATGAATGATCCCGGCATTATAAGAAACCGTTTAAAAATAAATGCGGCTATAGAAAATGCAAGGACACTTTTGAATATTCAAAAAGAATATGGTTCTTTCAAAAAATGGATTGCCCATCATCACCCGAAAAGCAAAGAAGAATGGGTGAAAATTTTTAAAAATACTTTCCACTTTACCGGTGGTGAAATTGTAAATGAATTTTTAATGAGTACAGGTTATTTACCTGGAGCCCATATTGAAAGTTGCCCCATTTTCAAAAAGGTATTAAAAGCAAAACCTGCTTTTGTAAATAAAAGGAATTAATACCAACTGTTAACCCATAAATATTTTTGTTATATTGGCCTACAAATAATTGTATATGCGCAAATTGATTGCATTAATAATCTCTGTTTTTTTTATCGCATCTGCGTTCTCCCAAAACCTTGCTCATATTATTATCGATAACAGGGGCGGCGCCGATGTAATAACTTTTTCAGTAGATAACAGCGTGTTTGTAAATCTTACCAAAGATGGAAAGCTTATTGATTGGGGCATACAGGATAATACACCGGGCCCCAAAACCTTTCCACCAAAGCTGGGGAAGTATATGGGCAGGGAAGAATATTATTCGCAAACTGAAAATGCAGCTTATGCAGGCAAAGTAAAATATATAGGTAGCACCCTTGTTACTTACTATACGGGCGATGATAATGAAGCACTCAAAGGAAAAGTGAAAACGTTGGGTTCCCGGTATTTTGATTATTACACGGCTTATGATGATGCAGCTTTTCGGGGAAATATAAAAACTGCGGGTCCGGTTACATTTACCTATTATGCCTCGTTTGACGATGAAAGCTACAAGGGTAAAATAAAAACGGTGGGTTCTACTGTGCTCACTTATTACGGCTCAGTTGATGATAAAGCGTATAAGGGGAAAATAAAAAATATCGACCGCAATGCATTTACTTATTATTCTTCTTAC
>JBDUEO010000322.1:0-4398 GCA_040002335.1 Parafilimonas sp.
CATTCAAATAATTACTGATTGCAATAATATAATCTGCAATACGCACATCACCTGTTATAAGCAACTTACGGTTTGCACTCATTAAAGTGCGCACATATTTAATCTGCTCATTCGTTTCATTAATAATTTGATTTGTAGTTTGCAACTGCTGCGTTAATTGTGCTATTTGCTGCTGGTATTGCGTTGTATAAAAATCGCGCTTGTATGCGCGTGTTTGTTCAAGAATATTTAACCGCTTGTATTGAAGCTTTCTTTGATTGCCATTATAAATAGGGATGACAAGATTAACCGCAGCGCCAATACCAAAATTTTTATAAGGCAAATAGGTTAATGATGAAACATAACCGCCGTCAGCTGTAAAACTAAATTTAGGTTTATATGCAAGCCCAACCTGCTGATATGCATTCTTTAATAATAAACTATCTGTTGTAAATTTTTTATAGAAAATCGAATTGCCGTATTCCGGCAATTGCTGCAAAGCAATGCGCGGAGAATCAAGCGGCGTAAAAGAAGTATCTATTAAACCGCATAAATAATTCAGCGTTGCATAATCATTTTGATATTGCTGTTTTGCCAGCGTAATGGTTAAATGTTGCTGCTGAAGCGTAACTAAAAAAGTAAGATAATCTGTTTGACGATATACACTTGCCTGTGTAAGTTTTTTTAAAATGGTATCTTCTTTTGAAAGCAGGTTATACACTTCATTATTAAAATTATATTGCCGCCAGCTTCCATACGCGGCAACGTATGCAGCAATAATACTGCGCCTCAGATCTTGTTCGCTTATTTTTCCCGCAATTAAAATTGAATCATTAAGCAGTTGAATTCCGTTGAATTGAATTTGCAAATTTCTTTTGCCAACAAAAGTTTTTGATGCACTTATTTGTTCACTGAAATTGCGAATGTTGGTAATAATTTCATCATAACCATAACCATTTATTAATGGTGCATAATAATTATTACTGATGCCGTTTACCTGTGGTTTATACGTTGCAAGAATTTGCAAACTGTCAATACGGTTTAGCAAAATATTATTGTTGGTTTCTCTTAATAGCGGGCTGTTTTGTACTGCCTGGTCAAGAAAATAATCAAGATTTTTTTGTTGGGTAAATACAAAAAACGGCTGCATAAAAATTATGCAGATGAAAATTATTTTTATGTAGTTTGATGTCAGGTTAAATAATTTCATTGTTTTCTATTGGTAAAAACGCACATCGAACCGGCAAAACAAGAAGCTAATTTTGAAGAAAACCTGAACTAAGATTATAAATCTATCGTAAACGAATGAAAGCCTGGTGACTGAAATTCGTATGTGCAATCATGCCCGGAAGCTTTACAAATTTCCCGGATAATGGACAATCCTAATCCATGGCTTTCCACATCTTTATTTTGTTTTGAAAATCTTTTATACAGTTGGTTTTCATCAAGCGTATGCCCGGCACCGGTATTGATTATTTGCAAATTATCATTCAATAAAATTTTAATTGAACCACCGGCAATGTTGTGTTTGGTAGCATTACTTAAAAGATTGTTCAATAAAATTTCGATAAGGTATTTGTTACCTGAAATTTCTTTTTCTGAAAGTTCTGTAAACAATGTTATATCCCGGTTTTTCCATAATTCGCTGAACTGTTTTATTTTATTTTCAACCGCTTGTTTTACATCAATTTTTTCATGTTCATTAAACTGCCCGTTCTCAATTTTTGCAAGTAACAATAATGATTTATTTAACCTGCTTAAACCCTGTACCGCTTCGTATGCGCTTTGTATTGACTGGCTTTCGCTTTCAGATAATTTTTCGTTTTGAATAAGAATATCAAGTTTGGATTGTATAACTGCAAGCGGCGTTTGTAATTCATGCGATGCGTTTTCTGTAAATTGTTTCAACGATTGATAATCGCTTTGTGCTTTATCAAGCGTTTTTGTTAAGCCTGCATTTAAATAGCTAAATTCATCAATACCAGTTTTAGCGAAATGTATTTTTTGCTGATCGCTAAGATTAAACTGTTGCATTTGCTGCAGCGTTTCATAAAATGGCTTCCATAATTTTTTAAGTACAATCCTGTTTATAATAAATGTTGCAGCCAGTATCAATAAAATTAATGTAACAGTTATTATAATAATAGATTGAATAAGTTCATCTGCACCTTCAAGCGATTTACTTACGCTTACCAAATACCAAATGTTATGCGCATTTATATCAAACTCTATTGTTCTGCGTAATTCTTTTTCGTTTTCATGTTTGCTATATATTTCATGCGTAAAAATTTTATCTGCTTTACGTGCAGTATTATTTATAGAAGTATACGTTGTATATTGGTCATTTACTTCAACTACCGAAGGCAATTGGTTGAATTGTTTTACATACGTTACTACTTCATTCTTTTCAATTTTTAGGTCTTCATCAACCTGGTTAATAATTACGTAACGAAGCAACAGCGAAAAAGCAATACATCCCAGCAAAAAAATAACTACGGTTGATACAACATTAATACGGTTATATTTTGTAAAAAGCTTCATCGTATTAATTTTGGCAAACTGAATTTATAACCCATTCCATAAATTGATCTTATATAATCAGGCGCGCCTGCCACCAATAATTTTTTGCGAAGGTTTTTTATATGCGTGTAAATGAAATCGTAGTTATCGGCAAGATCCATATTATCTCCCCATAAGTGCTCTGCGATAGCAGATTTGCTGATCACTTTATTTTTATTGCTGATGAAATACAACAGTAATTCGTATTCTTTTTTTGTAAGATCCAATACATTGCTTTTAACGGTTGCTTCCTTTTCATCAAGGTTCACATTCAGTTCATCAAACTCAATAGTATTCTTGCCGCCGAAAGATTTCCTGCGAATAATGGCAGCAACTCTTGCACTTAATTCGGATAAATGAAATGGCTTGGTGAGATAATCATCAGCGCCGGCTTTTAAACCATAAATTTTATCATCCAGGGAATTTTTTGCTGAAATAATAATTACGCCATCTGCCTTATTATTTTTTTTCAGGTCTTTTAAAATATCAAGCCCGCTGCCACCAGGCAATGTTATATCAAGAATAATACACGCATAATCATACAAAGAAATCTTTTCTAACGCCGATTGAAAGTCGAAAGCAGTTTCAGTAAAAAATTGTTCGCCAGATAAATACTGGCAAATACTTTTTGAAAGTTCTTTTTCATCTTCTATTACTAAAATTTTCATTGTAATAAAGTTGCTGAACAAATATCAAAGAAAATTTTGTAGTAATCCTGTATACGTAAGTTTAGATTATTGCAACTGCTGAGCTACAGTGTTTTTTATTTCCTGGTTTGAAAATCCTTTGCTTTGATATATTGCAAAGTCGTTTACATTTTTTAAAATTATAACCGGCTGACCTTCTTTTCGCTCAGGTGTGACATGAAAAAGATAAATATTTTTTACATCATCAAAATAAAATGCAGGCTTCACATCATCATTAATAAAACTAAATTCCACATCAGACAACTTAATATTTTTTGCATGACGGATAAGCATTCCATAAGCCGGGTTTACGCCAAACATTCCCGGCTCCGGATATTCTTTTATGCTTTCATATACAGAGTCTGATGGCACTTTATTTCCACCACCTTTAAAATACATTTTGATGTTACTTAAAGTTATATCATCAACATCATGGCCGGGAATTCCGCTGATAGTGCAAGCATAATTACTTGCAGAATTATAAGAAACAATATTGCTGATAATGATTCTTCTTATTTCGCCAACCGGCGTATTTGCAGGTCCGCGCATACGCGCACCCAACCGGATAAAAATAGGATCGCTTACCACATCACGCATCGTAATATTGTTTATCGTTACATCTTCAAGCAATGCACCATCAACGCTTTCAAGCGCAAAGCCTTTGCAATAATCAAAAACACAATTTGAAATAGTAATATTTTTGAAGCCGCCATTTGATTCCGTACCAAATTTTATTCTGCCCGTTGGCGAAAAATGATATTGCGGATTATCGCTGCGCCGGTATGTTCCATTCAATAAAGTTCCTTCATCATAACCACTCACCTGGCAATTGGTGATTGTTACATTTTCTGTTGATCTTGTGTAACCCAATGCATAAGAACTTTTTAAACAAATGCCATCATCATACGGTGAATTCACAAAGCAATTTGATACACGCACATTATGGCAACAATCAAAATCAACGCCATCACGATTGGTATCAAACTTTACATTATCCAAAGTAAAATTGTCAACGCCCGTAGCAAGAATGCCAAACCAGCCACCATGCAAAATGGAAATATTTTTAATGATAACATTCCTGCACCGTACCAAACCAATGGCTTTGTTGGCGCTTTGTTTATTACCGTGCGCCCAATCTCTATATAAATTTTTTCCATAAATTAGTCCTTGTCCT
>JBDUEO010000323.1:0-4397 GCA_040002335.1 Parafilimonas sp.
ATAGGTAAAGTAACAGGTACTGCGTTTAAAAGTGATGGCTTTATCGGTGAACTTTACCTGTTTTGAATAGAAAGCTAAACAAAAAAAATCCCCGCTTGTATAAGTGAAGATTTTTAAAAGATTTGAATGAATATTATTTTGTTAGCATCATTTGTTTAGTTGCAATCAATCTTCCATCAATAATTAATGGGTATTGATAAGCACCACTCGCCAATGTTGATGCATTTACATTTAATGAACCTTTTCCACTGCCTGAAATAGTTACCGCTTTTAAAGTTTTGCCACTCTTGTCTTTAATTACAATTTGTGCTGAGGTAAATTTTTGTGGAAGTGTATAGACAATAGAAGTAGTGCTGGTAAATGGATTTGGAATGTTTTGTTGAAGCGATTCGGAAGAAACAGCTATTGACTGTTGATTATTGACTGGGCTGAAACAATCATTGCCTTTAATTCATTTATCTGATTTTGCAATGAAATAAATATAGGTTTACATGCAAATGAATTTGTAATGAGTATAAAAGATATTGGTAAAGGTTTTGACATAAGCAACCTCGATTTAAGCGAATCTTTAGGTGGTAACGGAATTAAAAATATGCAGATAAGAGCAGAAAATATACACGCAAAGCTTAGCATACAAAATGTTTTAAATACAGGAACGATAATTATCTTTAGTTTAGAAATATAAACTACTGCTATGAGAGCTTTTATTTGTATTCTTTGCTTCGTAATAACTGCATTGAAACATATTTCAGATAAGACATTCAAAGTATCTGCAAACAAATACGCCATATTTTTTTTCTTTTCATTTCAGATTTTAAATACGCAAGCAAATGCACAGGTAGGCCAGTTAAGGTTTAAACATTATACCACAGCAGAAGGCCTTTCACAAGGTGATGTTTATCACATAACACAAGACTCACGAGGCTTTATGTGGTTTGGAACTTTTGATGGTTTAAACAGGTTTGACGGATATAATTTTAAAGCCTTCAGGCCAGATTATAATGACACCAACTCTATTAAAGGTGAGCGGATACGTTCAATTATAGAAGATAAAAATGGGATGATTTGGGTTGGTACTAACGAGGCATTAAACAGGTATGATTTTAAAACCAATCGCTTTAAACATTTTTATGTGCAGGATAGCTCGCATCAGCAACTTAATGTAACCTATAACCCTTTTTTTATTGATGATAAAAATGAACTCTGGTTTGGATATAATATTTACAATTTGGGTTCACTAAATTTATTATCAGGAAAAATTACCATTTACCCTTTTGCCTGCGGAGCGATGCAGGATTTTATTGCTCCGGATTATCCGGCTAAAAAATTTTACCGGCATCTTTCCAATATATATACCGTTCATAAAGATGGATTGCACATTATTGATCTTGACCATAAGCAGGTGCATTTTTATTTTTCATCAAACCCGAAAAACCAGTGTAAAAAACAGACTTTGATTATGGGTGCATTAGAAGATAAGTACCATACCTTATGGCTTGGTTCAGCAAATGGATTAATGGCATTTACTCCTTCTACAAATCAAACGATCCTGTATAACTCTTATCAAACAAAAAAAATCACCAACCTTCTTTTTTTAGCACAGGATAAATATAATAACATCTGGTGTGGCGGTGCAACCGGGTTGTTCATGTTCAATACCAACACAAAAAAATTTACGAGAAATTATGTTAATGATCCTGGAGATCCTGAAAGCATCGGGCAAAATATAATAACATCTGTTTTTATTGATAAGGATAATAATATATGGGCAGGCGTAGACCCTCAAGGTATTGACCAGATTAACCCATTTTATGCGCAGCTTAATTATATTAAACCAAAGCCACAGGCAAACAGCTCAACCTTTGCAACATCTGTATGGACCGTTTCAGAGATTGATACAAATAACATTTTAATCTGCACCAATCACAGAGACCTGGGTATATATAATAAAACCACTTCGGAAAACAGTTTGTTTTATTTACCTGGTGAATTTAAAGAATCGGACATTAATAATATAATGGCAGATAGCCGGAAAGGAATATGGATTGCGTCAGAAAAAGGCCTTTTGTATTCTAATGATAAGTTGAAGACATTTAAAATAGTACAAAAAAGAAATTTAAGTGTTTTTGCTCTTGCACTCTTTGAGTTTAATAGCAGGATTTTAATAGGCTCGTTTAATGGTTTGTTTTCTGTACCTATGGATAAACAAAAAAGTGTTGCAGACACCATACATCTGTTAGATGGAAAACAAATAAATTGTATTAATACATCTCCAAACGGACTATTGTGTGTTGCCACAGGTGATGATGAATTTTTTCTGTTGCGAGTGAATAATATGCAGGCAACTTTATTAAAAAAAAAGAGCTTCAATTTTTTGATAAAATCTATCATTTTTCAGAATGAAAATATTGTATGGTTTGGTACCGGCAGTGGCCTTGTTTGCTATAATATTTTAAAAGACTCTTTAAAAATATTCACTGAAAAAGATGGCCTTGCCAATAACTTTATTTATTGTTTACTTAAAGGCAACGATGGCAATTTATGGATGAGTACCAATCACGGTATTTCAAAATTTGATTTAACAATGCAACGGTTTACCAATTACGGCATTGCAGAAGGCGCACAAGCTTTAGAGTTTAATACACATTCATTTTACCAGTCGTCTTCGGGCACTATTTATTTTGGCGGCGTAAACGGCTTTAATTATTTCAACCCTTCTACCATAAAAGACTTTTCATTTGCGCCGGCTGTGCAATTATTAGATGTTAATATTAATGGCACCAGTATTCCTCTGGCAAAATTTATAGATGATAAAGAACCCGTAAAATTTAAAAGCAATGAAAACAATATTTCAATAGAATTCGCAGCCTTAGATTTTAACCGCAACAGCAATATTAATTACCTATATAAATTGCATGATAAAGATGCGTGGACATCAATTAGCAACAGGCGAACATTAAACTTTGCAAACCTTTCCAGCGGTGATTATAATATAGAAATAGAAGCGCAATGTTCTTACAACGAAACATCGCCACATATTCTGAAACTTGCTTTTATTGTACTTCCGCCTTTTTATGAAACCTGGTGGTTTGCAACAATTATTTGTATAGTATTTATATTGATTATTTACAGCATGTACAGGTATCGTTTTAACCAGCTAAAAAAGTTATACGAGATGCGGGCTAAAATTTCACGCGACCTGCACGATGATATTGGCAGCACGCTTGGCAGTATATCTATTTACAGTGAAGTAGCAAAGAACCGTTCAGAAAAAAATGAAAATGCAGAAGAAGCCATTGCTAAGATTGGAAGTGCCTCAAGAGAGTTGATAGATAAAATGAGCGACATTGTATGGAGTATTAACCCAAATAATGAAAGCTTTGAACAGCTACTAAATCGTATAAAAGTGTTTGCCGCTGTGATGCTTACACCGCATGAAATTTTATATAGTATTGATGCAGATGGACACGTAAAAAATTTAAGGCTTACAACAGAAAAACGGAAAAATATTTACCTGATTTATAAGGAATCTATTCATAATATTATTAAGTATGCAGAATGTTCACAGGTTGAAATAAAATTGTTTTCAGATGCTGGTAATTTCATAATGACGATTAAAGATAATGGTAAAGGTTTCGATGTAAACAAACTTCAACAGCAAAGCGACTCTTTAGGATGCAATGGTATTAAAAATATGATAGCAAGAGCAGAAAATATACAAGCAAACCTGAATATATTTTCAGTAAAGAATGTAAGAACAACTATTGAACTAAAGTTTAAAGTTTAATACTACCAAACTTGGTAATAGGTTCTGGCATAAATCATCTCAACTTTGCATGAAGCGATTTTATGAACGGTATTAAAGTAATTATGTTTGATGACAATGCTTCTTTGCGAGATTCTGTTTCTATGTTATTGCATGATACTTCTGATTTTACACTCATAGATTCTTATGCACATTGTCTTGATGTAATTGAAAATATTAAACAAACACAACCAGATGTTGTGTTGATGGATATTGATATGCCAGGCATGAATGGAATTGAAGGTGTAAGAATGATACGCAACAACTTCCCTACTATTCAAATATTAATGCTTACTGTTTTTGATGATGAGGAAAAGATTTTTGCAGCCATTAAAGCAGGTGCAGGTGGTTATATTTTAAAAAACGCAGAGCCTGCAAAATTATTAAGTGCTATTTCTGAAGTATATAACGGCGGTGCCCCAATGACACCCTCAATTGCAAGAAAAGTATTATTCCAGTTTAAAACAATTCTGCCGCAAGAAGCTAAAGAAAATTATAGTTTAAGCCAGCGTGAAAAAGAAGTTTTAAGTTTATTAGTTGATGGGTTATCCTATAAAATGATTGCTGCAAAACTTAATATAACATATGATAC
>JBDUEO010000324.1:0-4370 GCA_040002335.1 Parafilimonas sp.
TTAAAAAAAGCTCCCTCACGTAACATTTTTACATTCTCGAAAGTAAAAGCTGAATGGAAAATCTCCAAACAGGTACTTACAGCACTATAAAAAACGAATATTTGAGAATGCCATCGTTATATATCTGGATTATAACGATGGCTTTTTAAAAATCAGCAATGAAAAAAATAATACAAACCTGGCCGTTATTTACAATACTTTTTTTAGCAGCATCCTGTTCTCACGGTTCTAAGGGATCAGTTACAGACGAAAACGTAAAATCTTATGCCCATACCTGGGATGAAATAGTGAACAAGGGAAACGTAAAATTATTTGATACGAATTTTTCTCCCAATGTTGTTTATGATAATGTAAACACGCACTTACAAGGTATTGACGATGTAAAAAAATATTTCGAGGAATACATAACAGGATTTAGCAATCGTGAATTTAAAGTTTTGGAAATTTATGGGGATGGAGACCATGTTATAAAACGCTGGTCATTTACCGGAACTCATACCGGGGATTTTGCCGGAATAAAACCTACGGGAAAAAGAATTACAGTAGAAGGTGTAACGATCGCAAAAATGAAAATGGGAAAGGTCGTTGCAGAAAGAGATTATGCCGATGACCTTGGATTGATGGAGAAACTAGGTGTGATACCAGCCATGTAAGAATGATTGAAATTTGCCACTGATTCACTGATTTTTATACAACGATAGAAAATCAGTGAATCAGTGGCAAAGTAATTTTATAAATATCAGGACTTTCGCCTAATGATAGACGAAAATCCATTTGTGATTCTTATATTAGTAGTGTCAACTAACTTTATAATTTACCTGCAAAGCCGGGCGTTTAAATGTAAACTAGCTGTTAGCGGCACACTACTCTATCAATACCATAAAATAAGATCAGCATGAAAAAAAAAACAGTCATTAAACCTTCGTCCTTTTTTATTGCCAATGCATTCATCGTATTGATGCTGACTATTAGCATGTATTCATTCAGTCAATCTCCCAAAGCAAGCGAAACTCCAACGCTGAATACAGCAAATGAACAAAAGCAAATCGCCGCAATGCTGGATTCATTCAATAGGGCCGCGGCAAGAGCAGACTTCAATAAATATTTCAGCTATTATACAGAGGGCGCAATATTTACCGGAACTGATGCAACAGAAAGGTGGGACAAAAGAGGCTTAATGGCTTATGCAAAACCTTATTTTGATAAGGGCCATGGCTGGGATTTTACTTCCATTGAACGTCATATCTATTTTGATAAAACAGGAACACTTGCCTGGTTTGATGAATTGCTTAATACGCAGATGAAAATTTGCCGGGGTTCAGGTGTAGTTGTAAAACAAGGTAATGAATGGAAGGTTCAACAGTATATTTTATCAACCACCATTCCAAATGAAAAAATGGATTCCGTTATAAAAATGAAAGCGCCTGTTGAGGATTTAATCATTAAACAACACTAAAATAATTTTATGCAATTAAAAAACAAAATAAGGTTTGGAATCTCGGCCTTTGGTATTTGTTTGACCTTGATAACAAATGCACAATCAATCCTTCCTCCTGTTATTGAATGGAATGGAAAAAGCGAATTCCTCATCGCAAAGCCAAATAATACCTGGATAACACCTGCTGAGAAATCAAATTTTGTAACCACGCCCACCTATGAAGAAACAATGGACTGGTTTAAAAAACTTACGGATGCTTCTCCATTATTAACCATGGTTTCCATTGGCAAAAGCGTAGAAGGGAGAAATATCAACATGATCATTGCTTCTACCGAAAAAGATATTACTGCTGCGGCATTAAAAAAATCTACAAAACCCTTATTGTTAGTGCAGGCGGGTATCCATTCAGGTGAGATTGATGGCAAAGATGCCGGCATGATGCTTTTGCGTGATATCGCTTTCGGTAACAAAAAGTATTTATTAGACAAGGTTAATTTTTTATTCATTCCAATCCTGAGTGTTGATGCACATGAACGTTCGTCACCTTATAACAGGCCAAATCAGCGTGGCCCACAAAATATGGGATGGAGAACGAATGCCCAAAATTTAAACCTCAACAGGGATTATGGAAAACTTGATACAAAAGAAATAAAATCAGTTATAAAAGTAATGAACGACTATGACCCGGTTTTGTATATGGATATTCATGTTACTGACGGTGCCGATTACCAGTACGATATAACTTTTGGTGGCCTGGGTGAACAGGGCTACTCTCCTGCTATTCAACATTGGCTGGCAACGATCTACAAACCAACAGCAGATAAAGATCTAATTAGCAACGGCCATATTCCCGGCCCATTGACAAATGCAGTGAATGGAAAAGATTTTTCGCAAGGCAATGTTGCAACAAATGGCGGCCCAAGGTTTTCGGATAGTTATGGTGACTTACGGCATCTCGCGGCTATACTCGTGGAAAACCATTCGTTAAAACCATACAAGCAACGTGTGCTGGGAACTTATGTATTACTGGAAAGTACACTGAAATTATTAGCAACCGAAGGCCCTTCATTGAGAAAATTTACAGAAAAAGATAGAACAGGCAGGACAGCAAAAATCCCTATGGCATTTAAAATCCCGCAAATGAAAAGTTCAGTAAATATTGATACAAAGGTTGCAGAGCAAAATAATACTTCAGTAACGCCGATCGATAGCATCAATTTTTTAGCAATTGAATCGGTTATGCATAAATCAACAATTACCAATGATAATTATGTAGAATGGCTGGGCAAGCCCACAACGATGAGGATTGCAAATTACAAGTCGACAGAGCCATATAACTTTATTGAACGTCCGAAAGGATATTGGATTCCTCCTTCCTGCGATGCCGTGATTGAACGATTAAAGCTGCACGGAATTAAAATGAGCACATCAACCCAGCCCCAGGAAATTACTGTTGAAATGTATCGCATTGATAAATATAAATTCGAAGATGAGAATCACATTGTACAACCATTTGAAGGCCGTATGCAGGTAAATGCAACAACAAAAACAGAGATACGCAAGCAATTATTCCCTGCAGGTTCAGTCTATATTTCAACTGATCAGCCATTGGGCGATCTTGCTATTGTATTACTGGAACCCAAATCACAAGACTCATTTTTTAGTTGGGGATTTTTTAATTCCATTTTTCAACGCACAGAATATATTGAAGGTTATATTATGGAACCCACAGCAAAAAAAATGCTGGATGAATCACCTGCGTTACAAAAAGAATTTGAAGATAAGAAAGCAAACGACAAAGATTTTGCAAATAATCCTGATGCAATTTTGACGTGGTTTTATAGTAAAACAAAATTTTATGACGATAGGTATTTGTTATACCCGGTTGGAAGAGTATTGTAAAAAGTTAAATGGTTCGTGGGGACACGAACCATGGCGTTAGGGACACCTTAAATGGTTCGTGGGGACACGAACCATGGCGTTAGGAACGCCTTAAATGGTTCGTGGGACACGAACCATGGCGTTAGGAACACGAACCACGGCTATTCAGAAATCATAATAAAGATTAAAAAATAATTTGTATGAAAAAAATAGCACTAGTTTGCTTGCAACTGATCGGCTCTGTTGTATTGTTTGCACAAAATACAAGCAATGATAAGTCTGTATATAATCCCCAGGATTATTTTTCTTCGGAATTTAATCCACCAGCCGGCAATGCATTTCGTTCTGCAAGGGGAACTCCCGGCCCGATGTACTGGCAAAACAGTGTTGATTATTTAATACACGCAACACTAAGTGAAAAGGATACAACCATTACCGGCGATGTCACTATTTCTTATACTAATAACAGCCCCGATAATTTAGAATACTTATGGTTGCAACTCGATCAAAATCTTTTTGAAGCTTCCTCGAGAGGTTCATTGGCAATGAACGTGCTCGGAAGCAGGTTTGGAACCACCACCTATACAAGTGGCATTCATATTTCCGATGTTGAAGTTAATTACCAGGGAAAGATATACAAAGTAAAGCCTGTAATCAGTGATACGAGAATGCAGGTTCGTTTAAATAATTCTCTATCCGCAAAAGGAGGAAAAATTTCATTAAGAATAAATTACGATTTTACCATGCCTGAATATGGCAGCGACCGAACTGGCAGAATGCATAGCAGCAAGGGAGAAATTAATGAAATAGCGCAATGGTATCCGAGAATGTGTGTGTATGATGATGTAGAAGGATGGAATACGCTTCCTTATATGGGCATGGGTGAATTTTATTGTGAGTATGGAAATTTCGATTACTATGTTACTGTACCGGCAACAATGATCGTGTATGGTTCAGGTGATCTGCAAAATCCTGCAGAAGTATTGACAGCAGAAGAAATAAAAAGGCTGGCTCTTGCAGCAAACAGCGATAAAACTGTTTACATTATTAA
>JBDUEO010000325.1:0-4358 GCA_040002335.1 Parafilimonas sp.
ACTGCAAAAACTGTAGCGAATGCAGTAAAAGAAATTTTTGATCTTGAAACAATGAGCATAGAAGATCTGCAAAATCTTGAAGACATAGGTATTAAAGTAGCAACAAGTATTTATGGTTTTTTCAGAAATGATAGCAACATAAAAATTATAAAACGCTTGGAAGAATTGGGTTTGAATATGAAGAATACAAAAAGACAAACTCCATCATCAAACGCATTACATGAACAAACTTTTTTATTTACCGGCACTATGAACAAACTAAAACGCAGCGACGCAGAAGAACAGGTTGAAAAACATGGCGGTAAAATTGTAAGCGGCGTTAGCAGTAAATTAAATTACTTAGTTGTTGGTGATGATGCAGGAAGCAAATTAGAAAAAGCAAAAAAAATAAATACAATCAAGATTATTAGTGAAGATGATTTTTTAAATCTTCTTGCTAAATAATATTTGAACTAAATTTTATTAATTTAAACATGCATGCAAAGTGTAACTTTAAAATAAATTTCTTTATATGAATGAACAACTACAAGCCATCCGCGATAAGCAAAAAGATTCATGGAATAAGTTTTCAGGCGGCTGGAAAAAATGGAACACATTCACCATGGATTTTTTAAAACCAATGGGTGATGCAATTATTAATTCCCTCAATATTCAGGCAAATGACGTTGTGCTTGATATTGCTTCAGGAACCGGCGAGCCGGCATTTTCAATTGCTGCACTTGCAACTAATGGAAAAGTGTATGCCACAGATGTTGCAGATCAAATGCTGAATGTTGCAAAAGAATATGCAGGTGAAAATAACATCCGCAACATTGAATTTAAAGTTGCAGATGTTTCTGAGTTGCCATTTGAAAATAATTTTTTTGATAAAATAAGTTGCCGCATGGGTTTCATGTTTTTTCCTGATATGCAGCTTGCCGCAAATGAGCTATTTCGTGTTTGCAAAAGCAATGGCAAAGTGGCAACGGCAGTTTGGGGTGCAGCAGAAAATAATGAATGGGTAACGATAATGATGAAAGTATTATCAAACAATATTCAAATGCCGCAACCGCCGCCTGGCGCACCCGGTATGTTCAGATGTGCAAAGCCCGGTTTAATAAAAGATATTTTTGAAAAAGCCGGTTTTAGAAATGTAAAAGAAGAAACCATTACCGGTAAAATTATTTACGATAGCATAGATGATTACTGGCTAAATATGAATGAAATAGCTGCACCCGTTGTTGGCGCTTTAAGTAAAGCTGATGACGCAACGCGTCAAAAAATTAAAGATGAAGTTTTTGAAGCCTGTAAAAATAAATTGATCAATAAACAACTTGTGCTTGATCATGCATCTATAATAATCAGTGCAGAAAAATAATTACTGGTTGTTTGATTTGCAAAAATTTAAACCGTGCTATGAGAAGTTCACAGCTTAAGCCTGCTCTGCGAAGTTTCCGAACTTCGCAGGATTATGCTAAAAGTCTCTGACTTTTCAAACAAGGCTTTATTTTCAAACCTCAATTTTTCATTTCATAAGAACATTGTTTCTTTGCAGCGCTTAAAGCTGCATAAAGAATCAACTGTACCAGTGAGTGACACAACGAAGCTTAATAGAATTACTGCAGCCGGTAACACAAAAATTCTTCAATAAAACAAAATAATATGAGCAACATTATTAGTATTCATGCAAGACAAATTTTAGACAGTCGCGGTAATCCAACCGTTGAAGCAGATGTAATTACAGAAGCTGGTTTTTTAGGGCGTGCGGCTGTACCAAGCGGCGCATCTACCGGCATACATGAAGCAGTTGAATTAAGAGACAATGACAAAAAAGTTTATACAGGAAAAGGCGTTTTAAAAGCAGTTGAAAACGTAAATAAAATTATTGCAGATAAGTTAGCAGGTTTTGATGTAAGCGATCAAACCGGCATAGATGCAAGGCTGATTGAAATTGATGGCACAGACAATAAAAGCAAGCTTGGCGCTAATGCAACGCTGGCAGTTTCGATGGCTGCAGCAAAAGCTGCGGCAATTGAAAGCGATCTTCCGCTGTATCGTTATTTGGGTGGCGTAAATGCAACGGTGCTGCCCATTCCTTTAATGAATATTTTAAATGGCGGCGTGCATGCTGATAATAAAATTGATTACCAGGAATACATGATTGTGCCGGTTGGCGCAGAAAGCTTTAGTGAAGGCTTACGCTGGGGCGTTGAAATATTTCATACATTAAAAAGTGTTTTAAAGAAAAAAGGTTACAGTACAAATGTTGGCGATGAAGGCGGTTTTGCGCCGGATATTCAGAGTAATGAAGAAGCCATTGAAACCGTACTGCAAGCTATAGAAGCTGCCGGTTATAAAACAGGTTCTCAAATTGGAATTGCATTAGATGCAGCCAGCAGCGAAATGATGAAAGACGGTAAAAATTATACTTTTTATAAAAGCTCGAAAAAAGTGATCAGCAGCGATGAAATGGTTGCTTACTGGACAGAATGGGTTAATAAATATCCGATAATTTCTATTGAAGATGGAATGGCTGAAGAAGATTGGGATGGCTGGAAAAAATTAACGGAAGCACTTGGAAACAAAGTACAATTAGTAGGCGATGATTTGTTTGTTACCAATACAAAAATTTTACAGCGTGGTATTGACAATGGTATTGCCAACAGCATTTTAATTAAAGTAAACCAGATAGGAACAATTACCGAAACTATTAATGCCGTTCAGTTGGCGCAAACAAATGGTTACACGACAATAATTAGCCACCGCAGCGGCGAAACGGAAGACACAACCATTGCAGATTTGGCCGTAGCATTGAACTGCGGGCAAATAAAAACCGGCTCCGCATCACGTACAGATCGTATAGCAAAATACAACCAGTTGTTACGCATTGAAGAAGAATTAGGAAAGAGCGGAATTTATCCAAAAGGGAAAATTAAGTTCAGTAAATAAAATTGCAGTTCTTGCCCTTCTCCTTTGGAGAAGGGTTGGGATGAGGTCTGACAATTTATACACATATTCACACGTTATTAATAATCGTTGGCAGAATTTGTATTTTTACGATGCCAACGATTTTTTTATGCGCAATACAATCAAATTTCTCCGCAACAAATACCTGATAGCTTTATCTGCTTTTATTGTTTTGATGTTGTTTATAGATCATAACGATATTTTTGTTCAGATGGAACACCAGCGCCAGCTTAAAAGCTTAATGACAAGCAAGCAGTTTTATCAGCAACAAATTGATCAAACCCGAAAAAACCTGGCAGATCTTCAGAATAATTCTGCCGCCCTGGAAAAGTACGCACGTGAGAAATTTTTCCTAAAAAGAGACAATGAAGATGTTTTTATAGTAGTGCCGCAAAACAATCAAAAAAATAATCAGGGCAAACAATAATATAATCCCGCTGCCGTTTCAACATTGTCGGCCTTTACGGCTGAGTTTCATCCAATATTCTGTGAGTAAAAATTGTTCACTAAAATTCTATCTATGCCAAATTTTACTCCGGAAGATTTATTATTATACCAGTCGGGTGAGTTAGATGAAGTAAAAAGCGAAGTAATTACAGAAGAGCTTTCAGCAAACTGGGCTTTACGGGAAAAATTTCATGTTTTGAAAGAAGCTTTTGCCCGTCTTAATGCAATCACATTGCAGGCACCACGTAAACAAACCATCCAAAGCATTATGCGTTACGCAATGCGCAAGCCGGTTACTGTGTAATAATTTTTTAAGAAAATTTCTGTTCAACAACTAATTTAGTTTCACTGAACAGAAATTTTTTTATGACACGTAAAGAACGTTTTCAATTTTGCATTAACTATTTCCAGGAAAATTATCCTATTGCTGAAACCGAACTTGTTTATAAAGTTCCTTACGAGTTACTCGTTTCTGTAATCCTTTCCGCACAGTGCACTGATAAGCGCGTAAACATGACCACGCCTGCCATTTTTCATAAATATCCAACTGTAAAAAAATTATCTGAAGCTGAATTTGAAGCGCTGTTTCCTTTCATAAAAAGTATTTCTTATCCCAACAATAAAACAAAGCATTTAATTGCCATGGCGAAAATGGTGGAAGATGATTTTGAAGGAAAAATTCCAATGACAGTTAATGAATTAATGAAACTGCCGGGCGTTGGCAGAAAAACTGCAAACGTCATTACTTCTGTTATTGATCAGCAACCAAACATGGCGGTTGATACGCATGTGTTTCGTGTATCCGCCAGAATTGGTTTAACCATAAATGCAAAAACCCCTTTGGCAACAGAAAAGCAATTGATACAATTTATACCAACAGAACTTATTCATAAAGCGCATCACTGGCTTATTTTACATGGAAGATATATTTGCGTTGCACGCAATCCTAAATGTGATGAATGCGG
>JBDUEO010000326.1:0-4332 GCA_040002335.1 Parafilimonas sp.
CCAGTTAATTGTAAATAAACGCATTACTACTACATTGGCAAAAGCAAAAGCTTTAAGAATTTATGTAGAGCCATTAATTACAAAAACACGCAAAGGTGAAAGCAAAGAACAAATTATGCATCAGCATCGTGTGGTATTTAGCTACCTTAAAGATAAACACGCTGTAAAAGAATTGTTCACAGTGGTGGCGCCTAAAGTGGCAAGCCGTCCTGGTGGTTATACACGTATTATTAAGCTTGGAACACGCCTTGGTGATAACGCGGAAATTGCAATGATTGAGTTAGTAGATTTTAATGAGGTATACGGAAAAACAGAAACTGCTGTTGAAGCAGGAAAAAGAACACGCCGTGGCCGTACTAAAAAATCTGCAACCCCAAAGGCTGAAGCTGAAAAAACAAATGATATTGTTGAACCGACAACTTCTGAAGTTGTGCCTGCTGTTGTTGAAGAAACGCAACCACCTGTTAAAGGCGAAGCAGACATTCAAAAAGGTACTGAAGAATAGATTTTTTAATCTTATATCAATAGAAAAAGCCGTCTTATATGTATGAGTCGGCTTTTTCTATTTTACATTATTTCTAATCTTAACACTTAAAAAGATAGTTTCAATTTCTTGCATAGCTTTTAAAATGAAACTGTTTCATAAATTAGAAAAGAGGCTGTCAGTTTTTAAGTCAGCCTCTTTTTGTTGCAAAGATTTACATTCAGGTTAAAAGAAAAATTGTTCTTTCACAATTTTTCCACTCTTCACTTCATACACACAAACTTCATCCATATTCATTCTATCCATTCCTTTAAACTTTACATCCATACCCATAGCAACGCTGAAAAAATTTCCACCTATAACAGGTTTACTGCAAAAGCCTCCAAACATTTCCTCAACCATTTCGTTGAATTGTTTAGATTTTTCTTTTAATGCAGCTTTACCTTTTGCGTTTTTTAAACCAGACATTTCTGCATTTGGCGGTTCAATGCTTTCAGCATCGTCGCTATATAATTCATCATGTATCTTATCCCACTGATTTGCTTCGCCCATTGCATAAAATTTGTCGGCTACTTCTTGTGTTGTCATATAAAAATTTTAGAAATGAAAGTTAATAAAATCATTTATTTATAAGTGTTATTTGTTATGAATGGAAAGCAATATTTCAATCAAAAAAACCTTGCTTAATTTTACCTGCAATTATGGTAAATATTAACGCGTATAAAAATTTATTGAAAGCATGCGCTGCTAAAAATGTAACGCTTGTTGCAGTAAGTAAAACAAAACCTTTAGAAGATATTCGTACTTTATATAATCTTGGGCAAAGAGATTTTGGCGAAAATTATGTACAGGAAATTGTTGAAAAGCAAAAGCATTTACCTGAAGATATTCGCTGGCATTTTATTGGTCATTTACAAAGCAATAAAGTAAAACAAATCATCAGCTTTGTACATTTAATTCAAGGTGTTGATAGTTTGAAGTTATTAACCGAGATCAATAAACAATCAGAAAAAATTGATAAAACAACTAATTGTTTGCTTCAAATTCATATTGCAACTGAAGAAACAAAATTTGGTTTGGATGAAAATGAGTTGAATGAAATAATTCGTCAATTCAAGAATTTTGAAATGAAAAATATTAATATTATTGGTTTAATGGGAATGGCGAGTAACACAGATGATATGCAGCAGGTACGAAAAGAATTCAATCATTTAAAATCACTTCAAACAAAATACGCGCAACCACAAACTTTACACTTTAAGCTTCAAACTTTATCTATGGGAATGACTGCGGATTATACAATTGCTATTGAAGAAGGAAGTACAATAATTCGTGTTGGAAGTTTAATTTTTGGCAACAGAAGCTAATTGCCCTCACCAGGTTTTATGCTGCTTGGTTTATCATCAAATAATGGTTGTGGCCTTGGCGCTTCACCATCTTTTAATTGTTGATTAAACAACTTATCAATATGAACCCATTTTCCATTTTCCCACTTAAAACCTTCATAATCACCATCCGGGATTAATGTATATCTTTTTTGCGGTTCACTGCTTTCGCTTATTAAATGATCGAAGACAATAACATCCAAATCGGGATCGTACACCAATCTTGCGCGTGTATCTTTTTCATATTCTAACATGAACCTGTCAACAGGTTGCGGTGGTTTCAATTCATCATCTTTATAGTCAAAATAGTTACCACCAAAAACAGGTTGGCCATTTGCATTAAAGGTTAATACTTCAAGCCATTTGCGCGTTGTGCTCATGTCATTATCATCATAACCAAAAAGCGTATAATATTTTTTGCCTTTGTATTCTTTCAAAATGATGCTGTAATACAAAGCGCCGATCCAATTCCTGTTTGTGCGGACAGAATCTGTTGGCAGAGCTGTAAAATCAGAAACATCAATCAGCGGAAATAATTTTAAGGAGCCATCTTTTGTTTTCATTTGAATGGCGCCTTCCTGCCTGTAATAGCTTTCATCGCGTTGCAGTTCCCATGTAAAAATTCTAAAAGTGCTATCGGGTGAATATAGTTTTGAAATGGTAACAACTGAATCAAAAGGATATTGAAATGAATAAGGCGTTTTTAAAGATGTAACGAATGCCCTTATAAAAACACTGTCATAATGAAAGCGGTTTTCTGCAAACGAATCAAAGATCATTTCGTGGCTATAATATTGTAAGCTGTCTTGCTGAGATTTTAAAAATTTCAGGTCTTCAACATTTATCTGCGCTTTTACAGCGGCGGAAATAAATAATAAAATTATTAAGGTATAACGAAACATGCTTACGAAAATACAATCTCAAAACGCTGTTTGATGGCAATATTGTATGTAAATTGAAATTTAGTTTTTTATTAATGATCGAAAACGCACGATACGATGCGTCAGACGATTGCGTTTGCAAATTCTAAAAGGCTGTTGAATCTTATGTCAATATTTTCATGCGGAAAAGGCGTGTCAGGATTTGTGGATGCAATAAAAACAGCATGCATTCCTGTATTTCGTGCAAACTGCATATCGCTTAGCTTATTGCCAACCATTATACTTTTTGAAAAATCAATTTTCGGAAAATCTTTTTGTGCCTGCAAAGCCATGCCAGGATTGGGTTTGCGGTTGAAGCTTGTATTGTCAAGATCGGCGCAAAAATAAATTTTATCAATTCTGCCTTTATGTTTTATGATTTCTTTTAGCATGTAATCGTGAACATTATATAAATCTTCAATTGTCATTAACTGTTTTGCAACACCACGTTGATTGGATGCGATTAATATTAAACCAAAAATTTCTGACAATATTTTTATGGCTTGCTGAACGCCATCTAAAAAAATAAATTCTGATGAATTTAAAACATAATGATCTTTCTTTTCAACATTTATTACGCCGTCACGATCGAGAAAGAGTGTCCAGGAATTATTGATGTTCTTTAAATCAAGCATAATTGCAAATATGATGTAAGAAGTATGATATAATAAATAAGCGTGCAAATTCCTAATTCTTAATTCCTAATTCCTCATTCGCTCTTTTATAATCTTCCGGTATTCCAATATCA
Source organism: Parafilimonas sp. (assembly GCA_040002335.1). GTDB lineage: Bacteria > Bacteroidota > Bacteroidia > Chitinophagales > Chitinophagaceae > Parafilimonas. The sequence continues at coordinate 3,538 of JBDUEO010000326.1, forward strand.
ATAAAATATTCATACTGAATTAAGCCGAACATTTTGTGTTGATTATAATATTTTTCGAGATAAGCAGTTTCAAAAGAAAATTTTTCAGGGAATGATTCACTTAAAAAAATTTGCGTGTTTAATAAATATAAACCGCCATTTATTAAACCACTTTCATACTGTTTTTTTTCATTAAAACTTTTGATGGAATCGTCTTCATTTAATTCGATAACACCATAACGATTAAAATTTTTCATTGGTTTTAAAGCCAATGTACAATCTGCATTTTTTGCCTGGTGAAAGTTTTGTAATGATGAAACATTTGCTTTGAATAATGTATCGCCATTTGTTATAAATATATCTTCATCATTAATTAATGCGCATGCTTTTTTAATGGCACCGCCGGTTCCAAGCGGTTCTTCTTCAATTGAATATTTTAAAGTGAGATGTGAGAAGTGAGATGTAAGATGCTCAATAATAATTTCATTTTTATAACCAAGAGAAAATATAAAACTGGTAATACCTTGTTGCTGAAAATAATCAATCACATAATCTAAAAATGGTTTACCATTTACGGGCGCCATGCATTTTGGTAAACCGGAAACAACGCTGCGTAATCTTGTTCCCAAACCTCCGGCAAGTATAATTATTGAAGGCTTTTGCATTATTTCTGAATAGAATTAATGAACGCACAAGTGAGTGACACAACAGGCGATGCCAAAAGATTTGAAGCCGGTAACATAAAAACTATTTTAATCTTTAAATAATTTTTCTTCTACCAACTGGCATATGATATGGCCAATTAAAATATGACTT
>JBDUEO010000327.1:0-4322 GCA_040002335.1 Parafilimonas sp.
ATGAGCGCGAAACCATTTATGCAAAAGCAGATTTTGATGAAGAAGATGGAATGCGCGCTGCAGAGCTGGAAGCAGATTTTGGTGAGATAGGTGGCTATGTAGCCGAAAGTAATGCCGCTAGTTTTTTAAGCAGTTTAGGCGTAATGGAAGAATATCACAGTACTTTAATGCAGGATATTCCTGGTAATTTAAAATTGCGTGTATTGCTTGCGCAGGCTTTGTTTGGCAACCCTGATATTTTGTTACTGGATGAACCTACCAATGGTTTGGATATTGAAACCATTGGCTGGCTTGAAAATTTTTTGGCAGATTATGAAAACATTGTGTTGGTGGTGAGCCATGACCGTCACTTTTTAGATGCGGTTTGTACGCATGTTGCAGATGTTGACCGTCAGAAAATAAAAATCTTTACAGGCAACTATACGTTCTGGTATGAAAGCTCGCAGTTAATGAGCCGGCAGATAAATGACAAGAACAAAAAGACTGAGGAAAAGCGTGCTGCATTACTTGAATTTATTGCGCGCTTTTCTGCCAATGCATCAAAAAGCAAACAGGCAACATCACGAAAAAAAGCTTTGGAAAAATTAACTATCGAAGATATTCAACCAAGTAACCGCCGTTATCCCGGCATTATTTTTCAACCATTAAGAGAAGTTGGAAATCAAATTTTAAATATAGAAAACTTAAGCAAAAGCATTGATGGAAGAAAACTTTTTGACAAAGTAAGTTTCAGTATAAATAAAGGCGAAAAAATTGCACTCTTAAGTAAAGATGCACTTGCCGTTACCAATTTTTTTGAAATAATCAATGGCCATGAAAAACCTGATACAGGAAAATTTGAATGGGGAACAACTATAACAAAAGCATATTTGCCTGTAGAGAATAACGAATTTTTTGTTGAAGGATTAACATTGATTGAATGGCTGCGCCAATATGTACCACCACATGTAACCGAAGCTGATGAACCTTTTTTAAGAGGATTTTTGGGCAAGATGTTATTTAGTGGCGATGATATTTCAAAGAAAACAAATGTTTTAAGCGGAGGCGAAAAAGTGCGTTGTATGATTAGCCGCATGATGTTGCAAAATCCAAACCTTATCATGCTTGATCAGCCAACCAATCATCTTGACCTGGAAAGTATCCAGGCATTTAATGAAGGCTGCCAAACATTTTCGGGCATCATTCTACTTACATCTCATGATCATACATTTATGCAAACGGTTGCCAATAGGGTAATTGAATTAACACCACACGGAATGATTGACCGTTTAATGAATTTTGACGAGTATATGAATGACGAAAGGGTTCATTCTTTAAGAGAAGAAATGTACAACTAACGTTTGTTATTATAGCATGAAAAACCGCCTGTTATCGCAAGCGGTTTTTTTATTTTAAAAACTTTTAGTTATTGAATTATGCGGCATAATAATTGCTAACAATCCGCCAAAATTTACTGAGGAGAAAATTGCACTTGACACAACGAATTTTAGTTTCCGTACAGATGATATTGTTTTCAGCTTATGTTTTAAAATAACAGTTTTACAAGATTGTTTATTTGTTTCACGATTAGAATTATTACTACTCCAAGGTAATTTTTGCTTTTACTGTTTATCACAAAAATAATTTTATGCTACAACGTAAAGTAACTTTTTATGCCCTGCTTATTATTGCTTTAGCTGCCTGTACAAAGCAAGATGTTTTGCCTGTTGCTGATTCATCAAATACATTATCCTCAAATTCATCACAGGAAATTCACCTTTCAAACAAAACTATTCTCGGTTTGGCTGAAGATGATACGGACATTACTAATGTTAAGGCAGATATGAATACAGCAGATGTAAATATTGTAAGGAAAACCATATTTCTTTCTGAAACAACATCAAGCAGAAGTATAGATAATTATTTATCGCAGGGTTATAGCGTGCAAATAGTTATAAGCTGGTTCGATTCTACAAACGGAAGCCGCGGCTTTCCAAAAGATACAACTGCTATCAGGTCTCAGGCAGATGCCTTTTTTCAGCACTATTTAAGTTACAAAAAACAGATACCATTTGTAGCTATTGAAAATGAATGGGATTATGAGGTTCAGCACGGATCTAATTTGCAGGATTACCTGAATGAACTTTCAATTATCAATTCCGTTGGCCATAAGTATGGTTTTAAAATTGCTGATGGCGGCATAACTTCAGGTGCATTACAACGCTGGACTTACTCTCAATTAGCAGGAACATCGCAACAACAATGGAAAAGCAAATATTATGTTGGGCTTAATAATAATTATGATTGGTTGATGAACATTGTAAATACCTATATAGCATCGGCCAAAAAAATAAACTTTGATTATAGTAATGCGCATTGGTATAATTCCGCAAGATGCGGTAATGGTTTTTCAACAGCCTCACAAACATTTTTGAAAGCATGTAATAAAAAGATACCGGTATGTAATGAATTTGGAATAAGAACAAATTCATTAACCTTATTTACGCAAACTGATGCTGAAATTAAAGGCCGCGCTTTATATGCTGTTGCTTACAGCGGTTCAAATATACCAGGTAAAGCAATTACGCTTACAGATGCTATGTTGCAGGTATTAAAATAAAAAAATTATTTAATATGGTTTTTGAATAAGGATTGATTCTACTTTATTATATAAGAAAGCGCGTGTTATATGAATTTTGATTGATAATAATCGCCCTTATCTTCCAACACTTTTTTCCATTGGCGCTGGTGGCTTTCCTGCCATTTTTTATCAGGTTGAATTAACCAGTTTACTTTTTGTAATTGTTCCTTTATAAAATTTCTTTGTTCAGCATGAACATATAATGGATGCTGATAAAACCATTGCTTGTCTTGAATAAGCATTTGCCAGAAATCATTAAAGGTTGAAAACACCGTTTCAAATATTTTTATTTCATCCTTATCATTATCATATTTACTATGGCTGTATAAAAAGAAAATTTTCCCGGCTTCATCTGCTGTTTTATACAAGCTACCTCCGCTGTGTTCTGAACTAATATCAAAATATAATTGCTTTTTCATTGTAAACATTAAACTAAAAAGTTAACGGGAAATGTACATGTAAGATCAGGAAATAAATTCATCTTTATGATTGTAATGAAACACATTTGTGAAATCTCCGATAACGCCTTTTGTATTTTTAAATTGAATTTTTTGTAATTGAAGCGCAATTATATCTGAAGCAAAAACTTTTCTGTACATCGGGTGCATAGTGCCACCTGTTACACCCGCCGGTTTTGAAGGATCGTATTGAAATGGCGCATCTACCAATGTGCCACGCGGATACATAATTGATGGAACACCTTTTCCTCTGTAATCAATATCTAACGGATGAAAAAGGCCAAGCGTGTGGCCATATTCATGTGCGGCTGTAGTAGAACCTGTATATAAATTCTCTAATTTAAAATAGCCGCTGTTGCAGCCAATATCATCAACAAAAGAAATATTGCCATTTGCATATTCTTCAATTCTAAAATAATTATTACGCGCATTCATGTTGGTTAATATTTCTATTTCATCAATAACAATATTTAATGCAGCCGTAATTTTAAAGTTTACAAAAAATGTTTTTTCTTTTATTTGTATGGTTGCTTTTGGCTCATTCCACATGCTTTCAATTTCCACTCTTATACCTTCAGTAATTACTTCATTTGCAGCTTGCCCATAAGTAATAATATGCGAGTAAATAGTAAGTGTTCCGCTATCATTATCTATTTCAATTTCACCCATTGTTTAATTTTTTTACAACGTGAAAGTAAAAAAATCATAACATCATACAACAAAAAAGGCTTTCATAAAATGAAAGCCTTTTTAAACTTAACCTGCTGCTTAAAATTAATTTACCAGAATATCCTGTTGTGGTTGTTCTTTACCCGGAATAATGGGTAAGCTTAGTTGCAGCACACCATCAATATAACTGGCTTTGATATTTGTGGTATCAATGCTTTCATCAATGGTGAATGTTCTTTCAAAACCACCGCGGCTGTATTCCACTCTTATCCATTCAGGTTTTTGCAAACCTTCCGGCGGCGTATAAGAAACAGTAAGCTCAGCGCCTTGTGTTTTTACATTGAAATTTTCTTTTATTCTGCCCGGTGCAAATACAAGCAATTCGTAACTGTTCTCTGTTTTGTAAACATTTACAGATGCTCTTTGATGCGATTGCCAGAATTGATTCCTGTGTCTTCTGTGTGCGCCATGTATAGCGCCTTGTTGATTGTACATAATTGTTCTTTTAATTTATAAATGATTAATAATTGTGCGTTGATGAATCGGCTTGTGCATTTTTATCATGTTGTGTATGA
>JBDUEO010000328.1:0-4315 GCA_040002335.1 Parafilimonas sp.
TAAACTGGCTGTTCATATTATCCTGGTCAGGACTAACACCTGTATCAATCACCATAATTTTCATTCCTGCGCCGGTACTTAAACTCCATGCAACAGGAATATTGTGATACAGATAATTCCATGATTGTTTTGCATTGGGTAAAATAGTGGTGTAATCATCTCCTTCCTGCAAATTAGGGTCGCCTACATAACCGCCGCAACCTATGCCGCTGGTGAGGCTTTGCTCAAGCTGATCGTGCAACGTTTTATCAAAGTTTTCCGGTTCGTAACTCATCGGTTCTGCATAGCGTACCAGTTTGCTGTGACGTAATAATTTTATGGTATTAATGTTATCAATACGTACATCAATAACAGGCAATTTATTTTCTTTCCATACTTCCACATTTGATGCGGTTAATTGCGGATGCATGTTTCCTTCGCTCTGCAGAATTAATTCAATTACCTGCATTTTTGCAGCGGCCCATTTGGGATCGTGAATATTTATTTTAGATAAACGTTCGTCAACATTTGTTTCATCAGCAGGTTTATAACCTACAGAAACCATGTGGTCGTCAGTATGCATAACCGCGCTGCACACCGTTAAATCTGAGGCGTCGCTCCAGTCAAATTCACCTTTAGCATTCAACACCTGATTTATAAATGCATTTATTTGTTCAGGTGTTTGTAATTGCGCGCCGGCATCATCTGCACTGCCGGCATTTATTTGGTTTAAGTTGGAAGTTTTGTTACAGGCAGCAAAAATTATTAAGCATGCAAAAGATGCAAAAAACAGTTTTTTCATGACAGATTTTTTTTGGTGAAGTGAGCAGTTTATTAAAACAGAAAGTTACAGCATATTGTAAAAATTCAAACTAATATTTATGCTTTGATACATGCTTAAATGCATTAAAAATTAAAAACTGTTGAAGGAATTCCGGAACCAGCCTGCTGATGTGGTAATAAATTTTATTGATTGTGCCGGGAATTATTCTTGCGTTGCCTTTAAGCATTTTATCGATGGCTACTTTTGCTACATGTTCAGGCCTTAAAACAGATCGTTTTGCAACGCCTTTTAATTCTTTATTTATAGCGATTGTTTTTTCGTTGGTATTTGTTCCGCCGGGGCATAATACACTAACAAGTATGTTGTGTTGCTTTAATTCGAGCCGTAAAGAACGGCTGAAAAAATAGATATATGCTTTTGATGCTGCATACACCGTTTTACCCGGAATAGTATAAAAACCACCCATACTTCCTGTATTCATTATGTGTGATGGTGCATTGGCTTTAAGATCATCTAAAAAAATATGCGTAAGCATTGTTGCGGCATGAATATTAAGTTGTAATTGCTTCTGGTAAAAACAAACCTGCGCATGTTCAAAACTTCCTTTTGAACCCATGCCAACATTATTTATAAGAATATTGATGTTGTAACTATTTTCTTTTACCCAATTGTACACGCTGCAAATTGCTTCGGGATGGGTCAGATCAATTCCTAATCCATGGCATTCTGACTGGTATTTCAATTTAATATCGTTAACAGTATTTTCAAGTTCATCATCGGGTAAAGCCACCAGCAATAAGTTCATTTTTCTTGCAGCACATTCCTCAGCCAAAGCCTTTCCTATTCCCGCACTTGCACCTGTTATAAGCGTGTACATTTTCATACTTACGGATTACTTCTTAACCAATTTATCGTTTTTTGCAAACCATCTTCAAGCGATATAAAACTATAACCCAGTTCATGCTGTGCTTTTTGGCTGTTTATACTCCAGTCATAGTGATATTTTCTTATCCATGGCGGCGTTAACAATGGTGGTTTGCCTGTAAGTTTTGTATAAAGTTGTATAACGTTTCCTGCAAGCGCCATTGCCCAAACCGGCAAATTTATTAACCGGTTTTTTTTTACTGAAAGCTTTGCAAGCAAATCAAAAAAAACATTGTAAGATGCATTGACGCCGCCCAACGCATATCGTTCTCCGCTCCTGCCCTTTTGCATGGCAAGAATATGGCCATTTACAATATCATCAATATACACATAACTTCCGGTTCTTTTGCCATCGCCGGGAATTATTTTCCATTTACCCGCTATATATAGCTTTACCAATCTTGTAACCGCGTTACTTTCTGTAATAATACCCGGACCGTAAACGCGTGGCGGATTTACCATAACAATGTTCATGGAATATCTGTTACAATATTCGCGGCATAAAATTTCTGCCTGTGTTTTTGTTACTTCGTATTCGGTAAATGGCGGTCCTATTCTTTCATCTTCTTCTTTAACCGGCAGTTTTCCCGATGGCCCAAATGTTCCGGCTGTTGAAGTAAAAACAATTTTTTTGATGTCATTTTTTCTTGCAACATCAAACACATTTTTTGCGCCTTGCACATTTAACGTATAATAAATTGATGGATCTTTTGCACAAACCCTTGCGTATGCTGCTAAATGATATACCTGTTCGCAACCCTGCATCGCTTTTTGTATAGAGGCAACATCAGTAATATCGCCGCCAAAAATTTTAATGTTAGGATGGCTTAATACTTTTGTATGTACATCGCGGCACAAAGCATAAACCATATTACCTTCGCCGGCAAGTTTTTTTGCAAGGTTGTTTCCAATATAGCCGGTAGCACCCGTAATAAAAATCTGCATACAGTTTGCATAGCTGTTTAGCATTAACAATCAAAATGGCATTAATCAGCATAAAAAAAATTAAAATTATGTTCATGCAGTTAATACCTGCAAGGTTAAGTAAGTAATTTTGAAATCTTTATTTTTGTTATTTTAGCGAGGAATTTTTTGCATGAAGAAAATAGAACTTGAAATTGTGGCTTTATCGCACAGCATTACGCAAACGCATTCGTATGCTGTAGTCTTGGGCGAAGTAAATGGGCTGCGCCGATTACCAATTGTTATCGGCGGTTTTGAAGCGCAGGCAATTGCAGTAGCCCTGGAACGGATGCAGCCAAGCCGTCCGCTTACACACGATTTAATGAAAAATTTTATGTATGCCTTTAATGTTGAGTTAATGGAAATAATTATTAACGATCTGCAGGAAGGCATTTTTTATTCGAAACTTGTATGTGTTAGCGAACATGATACAGTTGAAATTGACAGCCGCACCAGCGATGCGCTTGCATTGGCCGTGAGATTTGGCTGCCCCATTTTTACATATGAAAATATTCTGGAAAATGCAGGCATTTTAATGGAAGATGAAGGCAAGAAAACCAAAGCTGAAATTCCGGTACAAGATCCCGGATCTTCTGTGTATAGCGATTTAACCAAAATGAGTTTGGAAGAACTGCAAAAATTGCTGACCGAAGTTTTAGAACACGAAGATTACATCCGCGCTATTGAAATAAGAGACGAGATAAACAAACGCAAATAGCGTTTAATACATTTATATTTTGATAGTTTTTCCTAACTGCAAAATTAATCTTGGCTTACATGTTTTGGGTAAAAGAACAGATGGCTATCATAATCTTGAAACCATTTTTTACCCGCTTCCTTTTTTTGATGTGCTTGAAGTAATTCAAGCTAAAAACAACTTGCTGCCTTATGAATTATTTCTTTCGGGTAATAAAATTGAAGGCGAACATGACAGCAATCTTTGCGTTAAAGCATATCATTTATTAAAAAAATATTTTCCACAATTACCATCGGTTAAAATCTATCTGCATAAAGTAATTCCTTCAGGTGCCGGTTTAGGTGGCGGAAGTGCAAATGGTGCTTTTATGCTAATGTTGATGAATAAAAAATTCAACCTGAATTTATCGCAACAACAATTACTTCAATATGCGCTTTCATTAGGCAGCGATTGCCCGTTTTTTATTATTAATACGCCGTGCTTTGCACAACAGCGAGGCGAGGATTTACAACAGGTTCAACTAAATTTATCAGCATATAAAATTGTATTAATTAATCCTGGCATTCATGTAAATACAGGTTGGGCATTTACACAATTGCAATTTATAAACACAAAAAATCTTAAGGCGGAAATTTTAAAACCGGTTGAAGAATGGAAAGATGTTATCAGTAACGATTTTGAGTTGCCGGTTTTTAAAAAATATCCTGAAATAAAAAATATAAAAGATGAGTTGTACACGTGCGGCGCTTTATATGCTTCAATGAGCGGCAGCGGCAGTACGGTGTTTGGCATCTTCCAAAAAAACGCAATCATACATTTCAAAAATTTTTCTTCACAATATTTTGTAAAAGAACTGGCGTAGCTATTGGCCATTTTTACTAATTTTAGATTTGTGTATCAATTACACATTACATATTTTCGTCCATAAGTACGATTGACCGTTTTAATTATCTTTTTTAATTTCTAAA
>JBDUEO010000329.1:0-4294 GCA_040002335.1 Parafilimonas sp.
AAAATATCGCGGTTATATGTTGTTGCCTGGAAGATGGAATGATCTGGCCAAAAATGAATTTTAGTTCCTGTTTTTGAAGAATCTCCAATTTCCCGTACAGGATATTGCGGAATACCTATATGATATTCCTGCTCAAATATTTTTCCATCACGCTCTACAGTTGCCAGCAGTTTAGAACTTAATGCATTTACGCAGCTCACGCCTACACCATGCAAACCGCCAGAAACTTTATATGTGTTTTTATCAAACTTGCCGCCGGCGTGTAAAACGGTCATTACTACTTCAAGTGCACTGCGCTTTTCTTTGGCCATAATGCCCGTAGGAATACCACGGCCATCATCCTGTACACTCACGCTATTATCTTCATATATAATTACAGAAATATTTTTACAATAGCCGGCTAAAGCCTCATCAATAGAGTTATCTACCACTTCATATACAAGATGATGCAGGCCTTTAACGCCAATATCACCTATATACATGGCCGGGCGCTTACGCACCGCTTCCAAACCTTCTAAAACCTGAATATTTTCTGCACCGTAATTTGCCTTGGGAGAAGAATCCTGTTGTTGTTCGTTCATAAAAAGAGAGGGAAAATTATCTTTATACTTATTTATAATTAAGTATGCAAACTTACGAAAAATAAAGGGTTATTCAGCATTTAAAAATCATGTTTAAACACTGTTGTATGATTTGGATTTTTAAGAGATGATGAAAACTAACCGTGAAAATTAAAGTAATTATTGGCGCTGAAGTTCCAGGCAAAAACGCAAACTACGGCAAGCGCTTTTGAAACATAAAAATTAAGCGAAAGCCTTTCATTAAAAATGTACACGAACATATTATTCAATCCTAAACCAACCACTGATATTAATATAAACTTGATTAGATAAATATTGGTGTTTTGCCCACTTACCTGGAATGTCCATTTTAAATTAATATAAAAGTTATTTACCACTGCACACGTAAATCCTATGCTGTTCGCAACGTATTTATTTATGCGTAGTTTTTCTTTTAAAATCCATGTTACAAAAAAATCAACACACATACCTATAAAGCCAACTACGCCAAACTTTGCCATCTTAATTAAAAATTCCATGGCACAAAATAAGGTGTAAGAAGTTGAATGAATGAATACTTAATGGTGTATGGTTGAATTTTTTTCGTGAAATTTGCAGATTGAGCAGAAGATACAATATGATATTATATAAAACAGATGCAGAAATAGAGCTAATGAAGCAAAGCGCAACGCTGGTAAGTAAAACCTTAACTGAAGTTGCAAAAATGCTAAAACCCGGCGTTACTACTTTTCAAATTGACAGGTTATGCGCAGCGTTTATTCGCGATCACAAAGCCATTCCTTCATTTTTAAATTATCACGGTTATCCTTTTGCCATTTGCGCATCAGTAAATGATGTGGTAGTGCATGGGTTTCCCAATAATCATGCATTAAAAGATGGCGATGTGGTTTCCATAGATTTTGGTGTGATATTAAATGGCTGGCATGGCGATCATGCTTATACTTTTTTATTAGGCGAAGCCGGCGATGATGTATTGCAGTTGTTGCGTGTAACAAAAGAATCGTTGTATAAAGGCATCGAAAAAGCAGTAGCAGGAAACCGCGTAGGTGATATTAGTAATGCCATACAGGAATATACAGAAAGAAAACATGGATACGGTGTGGTAAGAGAATTGGTTGGCCATGGCCTGGGAAGAGATTTGCATGAAGACCCGCAGGTACCTAATTATGGTAAACGCGGTATAGGAAAAACGCTGAAAGAAAATGTGACGCTTGCCATTGAACCCATGATAAATATGGGCACTAAAGACGTTTATACCGATGATGATGGATGGACAGTACGTACACGTGATGGTAAACCTTCCGCGCATTTTGAACATGATGTTTGCGTAAAGAAAAATAAGGCGCTTATACTTTCTGATTATTCCATTATTGAAAAAGCAGAACAGGAAAACACCAATCTTAATGCATCTTATTACACAACCAAAAAAGCTGAGGTTGTATAAATACAATTGCATTGCATGAAAAATATTAAAGCAATAGAAGAAAGAATAATCCCTATTAATAAAATTGGAAATTGGGTAAACGCTAAAAGAATTTCCGGCAAATACATTGCCTTTACAAACGGCTGTTTTGATATTTTACACGAAGGCCATATTTATTCTTTATCGCAGGCAGCAAAAGAAGCAGACTTTCTTATTGTAGGTGTAAATGCAGATAGCAGTGTAAAAAAATTAAAGGGAGAACATCGCCCAATAAATAATCAGCATACACGTGCACTTATTTTAGCTTCTTTATTATTGGTTGATGCAGTTGTAATTTTTGAAGAAGATACGCCGCTTGAACTGATAAAAAAAATTATGCCTGATGTGTTGGTTAAAGGCGGTGATTACACTGCTGATACGATTGTTGGTGCAAAAGAAGTTATTGCAAACGGCGGCCGTGTTGTTATCAATCCGATAATTGAAAATGTTTCAACAACAGCTATTATTGAAAAAATAAAAAACCTTTAGGTTTATCATTCATTTCGCGGCAACTAAATTCAATAAGTAAAATATTTCATCTGCAATTCAGTGAAATTGTAATTAAAATAATTGCCGGTGAAATTTTAACCGCATCAATATTTTTTATTGTAAAACTTAATATTGGCAACACCAGCCTGTAATTATATTTGAACTCTTTCTGTATGAAAAATTTAATTCCAAGAGATATTAGCTGGCTTAGTTTTAATGCAAGAGTGTTGCAGGAAGCAAGTGATTTAACGGTTCCGCTGCGCGAAAGAATTCGTTTCCTCGGCATTCACTCCAATAATATGGATGAATTTTTCCGGGTGCGCGTGGCTACTTTAAAACGCATGATTGAACTGGGCGGCAAAAAAGGCAATATGCATCTTGAAGAAAACCCGGCACATATAATTGACGAAATTCAAACCATTGTACTCGATCAGCAAAATGAGTTTAACCGCATCTGGCTTGACATATTAAAAGAAATGCAAAGCCAGAATATTTTTTTGGTTGATGAAAAAAAATTAAACAAACAACAGCAACAATTTGTAAAAACTTTTTTTGAAGAAGAAGTACGCTCCAACACTATTCCGTTAATGATCGAAAGCCTTCCGCAATTGCCTTACCTGCGCGAAAAAAGTATTTACCTCGGCGTGGTTATGCGCAGAGAAGATACGGCATACAATCAAAAATACGCGTTGATAGAAGTGCCAAGCCGTATTGTTGGCCGTTTTATAAAATTGCCCGCGCCGGAAGGTCAACAACATATTATTTTGCTGGAAGATATTATACGATTTAATCTGCCTTTTATATTTTCTTATTTTAATTATACAAGGTTTGAATCGCACATTTTTAAAGTAACAAAAGATGCGGAACTGGATATTGATAATGATATTACCACATCGTTCGTACAAAAAATTGAGAAAGGTTTAAAGAACAGAAGAGTTGGCAAAACAACACGCTTTGTTTTTGATAAAGAAATGGATGCAGGCTTGCTTGAATACCTGATGAAAAAATTAAACCTTACAAGAGCAGATAATATTATTCCCGGCGGACGCATTCATAACTTCAGGCATTTTATGGATTTTCCTGATGTGTTTGCACAAAAAAAAGTGCGCCGGCAATCTTTTACTCATCCTGCATTAATTAATACTTCGCGTGTTACTGATATAATTTTAAAACAGGATGTGCTGCTTCATTTTCCATATCATTCTTTTAATTCTGTAATTGACTTGTTGCGCGAAGCGGCAATGGATCCTGAAGTAATTTCAATTAAATTAACGGCTTACAGGCTGGCACCAAATTCAAAAGTTATAAATGCATTAATTAATGCAGTGCGCAATGGCAAAAGCGTATTAGTGATGATTGAACTGCGTGCCCGTTTTGATGAAGAAGCTAACCTTGAATGGAAAGAACGTTTGGAAGACGAAGGCGTAAAAGTGCTTATTGGAATGCCAAATGTAAAAGTGCATGCAAAGCTTTGCATTATTAAAAAAAGAAGCGGTAAAAAAACAGTTCAATATGGTTTTGTAAGCACGGGAAATATGAATGAAAGAACAGCAAAAGTATATGCAGATGAATGCATGCTTACCGGCAACCGAAATGTAATGGCTGATATAAACCGCATTTTTAAATACCTTGAAAATCCATCCAAAGAAAAATATTTAAGCGGATGTAAAACGCTCTTGATTTGTCCAACCGCCATGCGCAACCAGTTAATGCAATTAATAAATACAGAAATTAAAAATGCCAAAGCAGGAAAAAAAGCTTC
>JBDUEO010000330.1:0-4288 GCA_040002335.1 Parafilimonas sp.
TACCAGGTAAGCGCTATTGTAAAAGACAATCCTGTTAATTCAAGTTTACAATTTAATATGCTTGTGCCAATGGCTGCACGGATCGCTTACAGGCAAGGAGATATTAATAATTGGGGTAACGCGAGCTATCGCACCTTTGTAAAAGTTTATCCCAAAACAAATATTTCTACATTCATTCAAAAAGCAACAGCGCTTTCGCAGCAAATATCAGCCAGAACAAATTTTTCATTAGCCTTGCAGCCTTTGAGTGAGTTGCATTTTGATGGAAAATCATCGGACCCTCAATTTCGACGTGGCAGCCATACGGCCGTGTTTGTTTTTAGCGTGCTGGCGATATTACTTTTAATTACGGCAAGCATTAACTATGTAAATCTCACGATCGCAAAAGCTGATGCCCGCACCAGGGAAATAAGCATCCGAAAAATTTTGGGAGGCAACTGCATGCAATTGTTTTTTCAGTTTTTGACTGAATCATTTTTATTATGCCTGATTGCATTGTTCATTTCATTTATCATTATGTGGCTTACACTGCCTGCATTTGATAGCCTTACTGAAACGGATTTCCAGTTATCATTTAGTTCTAAAATTTTATGGAGTGTTTTGTGCGGCACGTTATTTTTCAGCACATTATTGACTGGCATTTTTCCCGCATTAAGCATGTCGTTTTTCAAACCCTTAAACTATTTGCATGGCTATTCTATCTTGAAATTTAAAAATGCTTTGCTTCGTAAAGGATTAGTGGTATTTCAATTTGTGATAGGTGTGGTTTTCATAATCGGCGCCATTGTTATCTTCCGGCAAATGCAACTGGCGCAAACTTCTTCTGCACAATACAACCGTGCCCAGGTAATATCGTTTGAGCTGCCTTCGCAACTACTGCAAAAAATGGATTACGATCAGCAAAAAATAAATATGTTTTCTCAAACTTTTAAAAATGAATTAAAAAATAATAGTTACATACAAAATATTGCTATTGCAAGCAATTCTGTTGAAGGTTCAATGAATTCGAAAGGTATAAAGAACTGGTATTGGAATGGGATGGATACAAGTTCTAAGGCTTCCGTTTCCTACATGTCTGTTGAGCCCGAAACAAAAAATATATTCAATTTACAATTGAAAGAAGGCAGATGGTTTCGCAATGATAATTCTGATAAGAAAAATTTTATACTCAATGAAACTGCAGTAAAAGAATTAGGTATACAGCAACCTGTTATCGGGCAACCCTTTGCAAACAAAGGCGAAGGTGCAGGACAAATAATAGCCGTAATAAAAGATTATAATTTCAATTCGTTGTATAACAAAATCGATCCGTTGGTAATATCTGCTAATGATGATGACTTGAAATTTGACTTCTTCATAAAAGTTGTACCGGGTAATATTCCTAAAGCAATGAATGCCATTGCGGCAACGTGGAAAAAATTAATCCCTGATGCGCCATTTGATTACCAGTTTATGAACGAGGCATTTGATAACCTATATAAAGCCGACCTAAAAATTTCAAAACTTATATTGCTTTTCAGTTGTATCTCTATCATTATTTCTTCGATGGGATTATTTGGGCTTGCGGCATTTATTGCCGAACAAAAAAGAAAAGAAATCGGCATACGAAAAGTAATGGGCGCTACAGTTGCACAAATAACAACGATGCTTTCAAAAGATTTTCTGAGACTTGTGCTTCTTGCAGTTGTAATAGCATCGCCCATTGCTTACTGGCTTATGAATAAATGGTTGGAAAATTTTACATACAGAATTAATATAACCGGCTGGATATTACTGGCAGCAGGGATTACGGCTGTGTTGATAGCTTTATTTACGGTAAGCTTCCAGGCAATAAAAGCGGCGGTGGCAAACCCGGTGGAGAGTTTGAGAAGTGAATAAAAATTAGCGAACAGCTATTAACCAAAATAAAAAATATGTTTAAAAACTATCTAAAAACCGCATGGAGAAATATCGTTCATCAGCCTTCAGTTAGCGTTATCAATATTGGTAGCCTTGCCATTGCAATGACGGCTGTAACTATGATTGCGATATGGATGCAAAATGAACTAAGTTTCGATACATACCACGCGAACGCAGATAGAATTTATCTTTTAAAAAATAACTGGCAAATAGATAAAAGCCAAACATGGAAAGTAGAGAATAGCTTTTACCCTTTGGCGGATGCTATAAAAAGCGCAATACCGGAGGCGGAAGCGGTAACGAAGATGAATAAAATAAGGAAAGGTGAACTAAAGCTTAATGTAAATGAAAATCTTTTCAGGGAAGATGCTGGTATTTATGTTGATAAAAACTGGTTTGCTGTTTTTAAATATGATTTTATTCAGGGTAGTGCTGCAAACTTTACAGCAAATCCGCATGGTATCATTTTAACTGAAACAAAAGCAAAACAATTATTTGGCTCAATCAATATAATCGGCAGTTATGTAAAGATAGATTCATTGCTGTTTACAGTATCCGGTATAGTAAAAGACAACCCCATCAACTCAAGTTTTCAGTTTGATGTGATTCTTCCTTTTTATAATACAGAATATTTGAATGAGTGGTTGTATCTGACTACAAAAACTTTTATAAAACTTACAAGAGAAGCGAATGTTGGTTTAGCTGAAAAGAAAATCAATGCTATTATACAAACGAACAGCAAGGCGGATGGCAGCATAACCACATCCCTGCTGTCATTGAAAGATATGCATTTTGAAAATGACTTTAAATCTTCTGCTTTCAAACATGCTGAAAAAAAGACAGTGTATATTTTTGGAACACTTGCATTTTTATTATTATTGGCAGCCGCTGTTAACTATGTAAATCTTTCTGTGGCACGGGCAAGTTCAAGAGTAAAGGAAATTAGCATAAGAAAAATAAATGGCGCTACCCGCAAGCATTTATTTATTCAAATTTTATCAGAGTCCATGGTAACAAGCTGTCTCGCCTTATTACTTACTGTTATTCTCCTATATGTTTGCTTCCCTTTGCTTAAGCAATTTTCAGATACTCATTTTATTTTTAATCCTCTACAGCCGGTAACCATAGCTATACTTACCGGCATCCTGATAAGTATTTTGCTGCTTACAGGTATTTATCCCGCTTTGCTTATTTCTTCTTTCAGACCCATCAGCTTTTTTAGTGGCAGTAACGTGTTGGGAATAAAAGATTCGGCCTTCAAAAAAGTACTTATTATTGGTCAGTTTGCCTTGGCTGTTTTTATGGTAATAGCCTGCATTGTTGTTTACTGGCAGATGATGTTTATGCAAAAGCAAAATATTAGGTATAATAGTGCGCAGGTATTTACCGTGCAGGTCCCGTCTAATGCATTTTCATTACTTGAAAAAGGTAGTGTAGAAAAAAGAGAAAGTACATTAGCAACTATTAAGCAGGAATTGCTTTCAAGTTCGGAAATAAAAACAGTTAGTCGCACAGACATTTCATCTCCTGTTAATGAAAATTACACTATTGCAAATGGTGTTGACTGGGATGGAAAAGGGGGAAATTTTGAACCGGAATATATTTCTTATGCTGTTGACGCAGACATGGACAGCATCATGCACTTCAAAATAATACAAGGACGATGGTTCAATAAAAAAAATAGTACTGATAAAAAAAATGTGGTATTGAATGAAACGGCGGTGAGATTATTTGGATTAAAAAAGCCCGTTATTGGCAAACGTTTTAATGACGGGATTATCATTGGTGTTGTAAAAGATTTCTTTTATAAAAGCATGCATGAGAAAATAGGTGCAGTGGTTATAAGAACAGGCATGCCATTAGCTGCAACGTTTATCGTACAGGCAAAACCAGGATTGGCCAACGAAGCAGTGCAATCAACAAAAAGCATTTGGAAAAACTATTTTCCGGACGGGGTGTTTGAATACACTTTTGCGGATGAAGATTTTGCCACTTTGTATAAAAATGACCAGAAGGGGTTAATCTTTACTTTGGTCTTTTCGGCATTGAGCATATTTATTTGCTGTATGGGTTTATTTGGAATGACTGTTTTTATGATTGCCAGAAGGACAAAGGAAATAGGTATCCGAAAAATATTAGGGGCAACATCGGCAAGTATTACAGCCTTGTTCTCAAAAGATTTCCTACAACTTGTTATTATTTCCATTTTAATTGCTTCTCCGGTTGCATGGTGGGTGCTTAATAAATGGTTACAGGATTATGCATATCGCATTGATATCAGGTGGTGGATGTTTGTTATTGCAGGCATCCTTGTTATTGTAATTACTTTAATAACCGTAAGCTTCCAGGCAATAAAAGCAGCAATTGCAAACCCGGTGGAGAGTTTGAG
>JBDUEO010000331.1:0-4267 GCA_040002335.1 Parafilimonas sp.
GCCATAGTTATATTGTTTATGGACCACTTGCCGCAGGCGCAACTTCTTTGATGTTTGAAGGTATTCCAACCTATCCTGATGCAGGACGGTTTTGGAGTATTATTGATAAATACAAAGTTGATATTTTATATACAGCACCTACTGCAATAAGAAGTTTAATGGTGTTTGGCAATGCACCGCTTAAAGAAAAAGATCTTTCATCATTAAAGGTTTTAGGAAGTGTTGGCGAGCCCATTAATGAAGAAGCCTGGCATTGGTATGACGATAATATTGGAAAAAGAAACTGCCCGGTTGTAGATACATGGTGGCAAACAGAAACTGCGGGTACATTAATTTCCAATCTTGCGGGAATAACGCCTGCAAAACCTGCGTGGGCAACTTTGCCTTTGCCCGGCGTGCAACCCGTTTTGGTTGATGAAAATGGAACTGAAATTACTATGCCTGATGAAGACGGATTAATAAAAGGGAATTTATGTATGAAGTTTCCGTGGCCGGGAATTTTAAGAACAACGTATGGCGATCATGAACGTTGCCGCCAAAATTATTTTGCTGCTTATCCGGGATTATATTTTACAGGCGATGGTGCTTTAAGAGATAAAGATGGCAACTACAGAATTACAGGCCGCGTGGATGATGTGTTAAATGTAAGCGGCCACCGCATAGGAACTGCTGAAGTTGAAAACGCGATTAACATGCATACCGGCGTTGTGGAAAGTGCTGTTGTTGGTTACCCGCACGATATTAAAGGACAAGGTATTTACGCTTACGTAATTTACAACAGCAGTAAGATTTCTGATGAGCTTGCAAAAAAAGATATAAGCATAACCGTAAGCAGAATTATAGGCCCTATTGCAAAGCCCGATAAAATTCAATTTGTAAAAGGGTTACCTAAAACTCGAAGTGGAAAAATTATGCGCAGAATTTTAAGAAAAATTGCGGAAGGCGAAACACAAAATCTTGGCGATACTACAACGCTACTTGATCCAAATATTGTTGAAGAAATTAAACAGGGAAAAGTGTAGGAAAATTTATAACACCACTTTTTTTTCTTTGCTCCATTTTGCAAAAAGCGCAGCAAGCTCTTCAATAATTATTGGCTTGCAGATGTAGTCATCCATTCCGGCTTCAAGGCATTTATCTCTGTCGCCAGACATTGCACTTGCAGTTACTGCAACTATTATTGGTTGCGTATCTAAACAAAGGCGTATCATTTTCGTTGCTTCAAAGCCATCCATTTCAGGCATTAAAACATCCATTAAAATAATATCATAATTTTTTTCGCTCACCATCTCCAGCGCTTCATTTCCGTTGGCTGCAATATCTGCTGTATAACCAAGTTTACTTAAAAGTTTTAGCGCTAATTGCTGATTAATTAAATCATCTTCTGCTACTAAAATATTCAATGGAAACTGGGTTACAAACTCTTTTGATATTTTTCCCCAGCCTGTTTCGTTATTCATTCCTAAAGTATCTGATGGGTTAATAATTTTATTTTGTGCACTTGGTTCTGAATTAAAATTACCATGTGCACTATCGAGTAATTTTTTTGCGCAGCGTATTACAATGTCAGTATTTTTTGCCTGTTCGGGGTTAAGGTTTGTGTCTTTTAAAATATTCGTCATACCAATAATGCCGTTTACGCAATTATGTATTTCGTAACTCATTGTGCCAATCAGCATTTCAGTTTGTTCTTTCTCAAATATATTTTCCTGTACAAGATTTTTGTTCAATTGCTCTGCGTTATTAAACAATTCTTTCAGTTCATCTTTTTTTATGTTAAGATCGCCCAATTTTTCTTTTAACTTTTTTTCGCGCTGCAGAAAAAATAATATAAGGCCAGCAATTATCGCGCAAATCAAAATTATATTAATCACCTTACCCGGTATAAACACCGAGAAAAAGTTACTGCTATCTAACAAATATGTTGTCATAAAAACAAGATTAAAATAGTTTTTAAATTATCCTGTTTGCGATATAGCAAATAAAACAGGTTTAGATTTTTTTACCGATTCTTTACTTGTATTTACAATCATCATTTCTGCAGATGCAAGTTTATTAAGTAGCGATATATCTTTTAAATGCGGATTCCAGTCAAATATTAATTTATCAATAGGTCGCCAAAAAATAACCCAGCTAAATACGTCGAAACTGGTAAGAAGGATTGTTTCAACGGGATTGGTTGATGAAACAATAAATGGAATTACGCCATGACAAAATATTACTACTAAAAAACTAAGTGCTAACAATGTAAAACTTTTTCTTTTATACCTGTAAAATTCTCCTTCTCTTATTTTTTTAAGTTCTGTAAAATGTCTTCTTATTGCATACATTAAAGGTTCTGCATATTGCCTGTCAACGTCTTTTGAACATTTCAATTTATAAAAAACAACACTGTATCTTTTTACAGGCTCTGCAGATTTTAAAAGATATTGTTCAAACTGGTGGCTTAACTGTCTTTTATATAATGGAGCCGGATCATGCGCATTAAAATAAGTATTAATTACCTGCAAGTCAACAGATATAAAAATGCTTATTTTTCCCGGCAGTTCTTTTTTCATTTCAAGCCTAATTTTGAGTTAAATAAATTTTTAACCCAATAACTCAAACCTGTTCGCTTAAAAAACGTTTCGCAAAAAATACCTGGAATTAAAAGCATTAAGCAGCTAACTACCTTACGGAAATAGCATATGGATATTTTGGATAATTCAGAATGCCTGAAAATAACAGCTCGCATGAAACGGTTTTTCGTTCAGATAATGGATTACTTATCTTAACGAAGTAAATATTTAAATATTATATAAGGGTAGTTTTTTTATTTAATCTGTTATAAAACGGAAGAAATTATAATTCGCGTTCAGCGAATTTGGATGGAGTATTGCACGAAAAGATTTTAAACAAGTGTATGCAACAATTTTACCTACATGATTGCAGGCAGATGATAAATATTCTTCAAAAGCAGTAAGATTATCTAACCTTTATTTAAGTATCATTTTTATTTTTTGGGTTACCGGCAGTTGGATTTTGTGGCATCTTAGTGCAGCCTGTTCTCAACTTGATTGGGGATCGCATCACTTGTACAATATTTTTTTATGGCAACAATGTCACCAGTAAAATAATCTAATCAGTTATCAAATTATCAGCTTGTGCAACTTGCTTTTTAGCTTTTGATTTTTTTACTTTCTTTATTTTTTTAACTGCAGCTTTTGCTACATCATTATTATTTCCGTTGGCAGAAAAATCTTTATCATGCAAACCATGCACAAGAATTTTTGCAGCTTTTTTTACACGGTGTTCAAATTTCTTTTCACCAAGTTTCTTCTTTACTTCTGGTAAAGCAGATTCCATTTTGCCAGCTAATTCTTTTTTAAATTCTTTTTTTGCATGTGCACGTGCAGTTTTTTTGTTAGCCATAACTTTTTTTAAATTGATAATACAAATTTAATATAGCAGTGGGGTTTCTAATGTTAAGTTTTAGTATTCAACATACAACGTACAAGTAAATCCGTTATATAAACATGCATACAGCGTAGCTATAAAAAGTTCAATACAAACATTTGTAACGAAAGAATAAAAATTCTTTTATTAGGTTTGCGCTTTTCAACATAATATATGTCTGCCATACACAAAGAAAGAATTTTAGTAATTGGTGCCAGTGGCCAAATAGGAGTTGAGTTAACCATGGCGCTTCGCAACGTATATGGAAATACAAATGTGGTTGCCAGCGATTTGCGCGAAGAAAATGAACTCTTGAAAGGAACCGGTCCTTATGTTTCGCTCGATGTAATGAATAAAGAAATGTTGCATGTGCAGGTCATCAGGCAAAACATTACACAGATTTATTTACTCGCTGCTATACTTTCTGCAACCGGCGAAAAAAATCCAAACCTTGCCTGGAATTTAAATATGCAGGGTTTATTAAACGTGCTTGATATTGCGCGGGAAGAGCAGGTAAAAAAAGTTTACTGGCCAAGCAGTATTGCGGTTTTTGGACCAACATCGCCCAAAAAAAATTGCCCCCAGCAAACAATTATAGAACCCATTACGGTGTATGGAATAAGCAAATACGCAGGTGAGTTCTGGTGCAATTATTACAACAAGCGTTTTGGTGTTGATATAAGAAGTTTGCGTTATCCCGGTTTAATAAGTTATAAATCAGAACCTGGTGGCGGCACTACCGATTATGCAATTGAAATATTTCACGATGCGTTAGAGGAAAAAAGTTATACCAGTTTTTTAAAAGAAGATACTTATTTGCCCATGATGTATA
>JBDUEO010000332.1:0-4245 GCA_040002335.1 Parafilimonas sp.
TTTTTAGCTGATTCCTGTTCCTGTGCTTTTGCCTGTTCCCATATTTTAGTATGACTAACAAGAATGCGTTTTTCATTACGATCAAATTCAATTACCATGAATTGTGCTGTTTCATCAGCCACCAAACTCTTACCATCTTCTTTAATTAAATGACGGTTAGGTGCAAATCCTTCCAAACCATACGGCAATTGAACAATAGCGCCGCGGTCATCTTTTCTTACCACAGTTCCTTCATGTACGCTGCCTACTGCAAATGTATCCTGCAAAGCTGTCCATGGATCTTCTTCTAATTGTTTATGGCCAAGTTGTAGCTTGCGGTTTTCTTTATCAATTGACATAATCAATACATCAATTTCTTCACCTGTTTTTGTGTATTCGCCCGGATGATTGAAACGTTTTAACCAGCTAAGATCACTAATGTGAATCATGCCTCCGATTCCAGGTTCAAGCTCTACAAAAACACCATAAGGCGTAATGTTTTTTACAGTGCCTTTGTGCTTACTTCCTTCAGGATATTTAGTTTCAATATTATTCCATGGATCTTCAGAAAGTTGTTTGATGGAAAGGCTCATTTTGCGCGCATCTTTATCAAGTGTTACCACTTTTGCTTCATGCTCATCAGCTAACTTAAAAAATTCCTTTGCATTGATTGGCGTATTCGCCCATGTAATTTCACTTACATGCACCAGGCCTTCAACACCAGGAAGAATTTCTAAAAATGCACCGTAATCTTCAATGTTTACAACCTTGCCTTTTACTGTTGCACCTTCATGTATAAATTCCGGCAATACATCCCACGGATGAGGTGTTAATTGTTTTAAGCCGAGGCTGATTCGTTTTTTATCATCATCAAAATCAAGCACAACAACCTGTAATTTCTGATCCATCTTTACTACTTCGCTTGGATGAGAAATACGTCCCCACGAAATATCCGTTATGTATAATAATCCATCAAGACCCCCAAGATCCATAAATGCACCAAAGTCAGTTATATTCTTAACAACTCCTTCAAGCACCTGTCCTTTTTCAAGCTTGCTGATTATTTCTGCACGTTGCGCTTCAATATCACTTTCAATTAAAGCCTTATGCGATACAACAGCATTCTTTATAGCTTCATTAATTTTTACAACTTTAAATTCCATTGTTTTACCAACAAACTGGTCATAATCAGTTACAGGCTTAACGTCAATTTGCGAACCTGGTAAAAATGTTTCAAGTCCAAAAACATCTACTATTAAACCACCTTTAGTTTTGCTGGTAACATAACCTGTAACTACTTCACCTGTTTTATGTACTTCAACAATTCTTTCCCAGGCACGGTATACACGTGCTTGTTTACGGCTGAGGTGTAAATTGCCATCGCGGTCTTCTTTTTCAACAACCATTACCTCAACTATATCACCAATTTTTAAATTAGGATTATCGCGAAATTCGTTAGAGGAAACCAAACCATCGCTTTTAAAACCAATATTTACAACAACATCAGTTTTGGTTAACGCTACCACGTTACCATTTACAATTTCATTGTCTTCAATAGTTACAAAAGTGTTTTCATACACCTTGTCATATTTCAGTTTTTCATCTTTGGTGTAATGGGTAACATTGCGCTTGTCAACTGACCAATCGAAATCGTCATGTGCGGCAAGCTTTTCTTCCACAGGTTGCGGAAGTGATTCGGTAACAGAATTTTCAACTACAGGTGTGGAAATTTCTTCAGAAGTATTATCCGTTTTATCTTCAGAAACAGGTTCATTTGTTGTCGCTGTAGTTGCTTCTGCCTGTTCGGCATTTGCATTCTCCTGTACATCAGCGTTTGTGCTAGCTTCATCTGCCGGCGTGTTAGGAATATTATTTTCACTCATGATAAAAACCCGTTGTTTTAATCGGGGCGGCAAAATTAAGAAAAAAAGCTAAAAATCAAGCATTTTGCCACTATAAAGCAAAAGAATCCAAATCAGGAATGAATATAATTATGTAAATGTTCGATGGTTTCTTTTTGGGTAAGAATGGTTTCAGTAACCACATCATTTATAGAAATAATGCCCGCAAGATTTTCGGCTTCAACTACGGGTAAATAACGAATATTTTTTGAAGACATAAGATACATGCAATGCTCAACAGTATCATTCTGCGTAACGGAGGGAAAATCGGATGTCATGATCTCTCCTACCGTTGTTTCATTTGAAGAACGGCCTTTTAAAATTATTTTGCGGGAGTAATCGCGTTCTGTCATCAGCCCAATAAACTTACCATTTTGCGCAATGGCAACAGAGCCAATATTTTTTTCGGCCATTAATCGCAATGCATCAATTACTGTAAGTTCTGATTGAACTGTTTCAACGTGGTTTCCTTTTCTTTTCAATATGTCAGCAACTTTTCGCATAACATAAAAATAAGGAAATTATTTCATCACAACTTTTCAGTTTTTATTTTAAATAATTTATTTTTTATTCTTTGGATTTTGCTGTTTTAAGTTCTGTATTTTCTTCTGGCTTTCCATCATTTTCTCATATTGTTCCTGCCACTTACTTTTTGCTTTTACTTTTTTTGGCGCTTTTCTGCGTTCGTGCATTTGAGCAAGAATTTTTTCATGATCAAGAATATAATTCTGAATGGTAAATTGAATACCAAGTGTAATAAGATTTGAAACGGTATAATACCACGTTAACGCCGAAGGAAGCGAGTTAAAGAAAAGTATCATAAAAGCCGGGTATATATATGGCATGTATTTAAGTGCAGGGTTGTTGGGATCCTGTGGCGTCATGCTCATATTATACATAGATATAAGGAAACTTGTAACTACAGCAAGCAAAGCAAAAAGGCTTATATGATCTCCTATAACAGGTACTTTGCTGTGAAATTGTATCAGCACATCGTAAGTAGAAAGATCTTTCGACCATAAAAATGGTTGCCCCCGTAAACTTATACTGGAATTAAAAAAACTATATAACGCAAAGAATATAGGAATTTGCAAAACCAACGGCAAGCATCCGCCTAATGGGTTTGCCCCAACTTCTCTAAACAGTTTCATTTGCTCCATTGCGAAACCTTGCTGGTCCTTACCAAATTTTTTACGCAACGCATCTAATTCGGGTTTCAGCAATTTCATTCTTGCGCCGCTTTTGTAACTTTTATATACCAACGGAGAAGTTACCAGCCGTATAAAAAAAGTAAGCAATGCAATTGCCCATCCATATATAGAAATAAAGCCTGCAAAAAAGTTGAATACAGGCATGATAACATATTTGTTTATTGGCCTTACAAACGAATACATGTCTCTGCCAAGATTAACTATCTGATCCATATTAGGCGCCGCACTTTGCAAGGTTTTATAGTCATTCGGACCATAATATAATTCCATCGGAATATTTACAGATGATGATGCCGCCGCAGGCAACTGCATTTGCAATGTTGCATCAACTACACCTAATACCTCGCTGCTGTCATCTTTTCTCGCCCAATGCACAACACCACCACTGAAATTATTTTTTGCAATTAATGTTATATTAAAAAACTGTTGTACTGAACTTAACCATTGAACTGGTTTTTCAAATGTGTGATCTGTGTGCGATGAGATATAATCAAAATCATTGCCTTCAGAAAAACACACATCACTCATTCTGCGCTCGTAATCAACAGATTTTTCAACCTGCATCAATTGCGACACAAAATGAAAGTTCATGGTGTTATTGGTAAGTAAGCCGGCAGCACCATTTAGTTTTATATTCCAGTCAATTAAATAACTATCAGGTTTAATTATGAACTGATGAACAATTGCTGCGTGAGCAGAATCCATTAAAGTAAATTCAACCGTCTGGCTGCCATCACTATTTTTTACTGGTTGCGAGGCCGTAAAATTCATTTGCGTTGTTGATGCAGATTGGTTTGCACCAGTATTAATTGTATATCCAATTCCATCATTATTGGTTTCACTTAAAATAACTTTGCCGCCTGTACGTGAATTATAATTTTTAAGTGTAACAGATTTTATTTCTCCGCCTTTAGATGTAAAAACAGCTTTAATTAAATTGTTTTCTACAGTTACCAATTGTTCAGGTGCATTTGACGGGTTGCCAAAATTTCCGGATTTGGTAATTTTTGAAACGGAATCTCTGTACAAAGAATCTGCTATCGTTGCAGCTTTTTGTTGTGGTGTTATTTTAGCAAGCGAATCAAGATGCAGCGAATCAGTTACGTGCTTTTGAGTTGTTAAGTAAGAAGTCTGCTCTTTATTTGTATACCAGA
>JBDUEO010000333.1:0-4236 GCA_040002335.1 Parafilimonas sp.
GTACGGAAAACTTCCGCCACAGGCAAGGGATTTGGAAGAAGCGGTACTTGGTGCTATTATGCTTGAAAAAAGCGCATTTGATACTATTGTTGAAATTTTAAAACCGGAATGTTTTTATACAGATGCACACCAGCGTATTTTTCGTGCGTTTCAAAGCCTTGCGCAACAAAGTATGCCTATTGATATGCTTACTGTAGTTGAAGAATTAAAATCAAAAGAAGCGTTGGAGGAAGCGGGCGGCCCTTATTACATTACAAAACTTACCAACGCGGTTGTATCAACTGCAAATATTGAAGCGCATGCACGCATCATACTTCAAAAATTTATTCAAAGAGAGCTGATACGGATCAGCGGCGAAATAATTGGTGATGCTTATGAAGACAGTACCGATGTTTTTGATTTGCTTGATGAAAGCGAAACAAAAATGTTCAACATCACTAACAATTATCTTAAGAAAAATTATGAAGATATCGGCAATGCTTTAGCCAAAGCGGTAAACCGAATTGATGAACTTCGTACTAAAAAAGAAGATATTTCTGGTGTTCATAGTGGGTTTCCAAGCCTTGATCGTGTTACGTATGGATGGCAACCTACAGATCTTATTATACTTGCGGCAAGGCCTTCTGTTGGTAAAACCGCACTGGCTTTAAATCTTGCGCGCAATGCTGCTTTAAATCCTGTAAAAAAAACGCCTGTTGCATTTTTCTCGCTTGAAATGAGCTCCTCACAATTGGTACAGCGTATTCTTTCAGCAGAAAGCGAAATTGCACTTGAAAAAATTGCACGTGGTAAACTGGAAGATTATGAATACCAGCAACTACATACAAAAGGTATTAAAAAATTAGAGCAGGCACAAATTTTTATTGATGATACCGCCGCGCTAAACATTTTTGAATTTCGAGCAAAAGCCCGCCGTTTAGTGAATAAGCATAATGTAGGTTTAATCATTATAGATTATTTGCAATTGATGAGCGGCGTTAGCGACCGCGGTACTAATCGCGAGCAGGAGATAAGCAATATTTCCAGGAATTTAAAGGCACTTGCGAAAGAATTAAATATTCCAATAATCGCATTAAGCCAGTTAAGCCGCGCTGTTGAAACACGCAAAGAAAGTAAGATGCCACAATTGAGTGATTTGCGTGAATCCGGCGCTATTGAGCAGGATGCTGATATGGTAATATTTATTTATCGTCCCGAATATTATGAAAATTATTCAAACGAAAACGGTGAAAGTACCCGTGGGGAAACGCATATAAAAATTGCAAAACACCGTAACGGTTCTCTCGAAAATATTAAGCTTCGTGCTTTGCTGCATATACAAAAATTTGAAGAATGGGAAGGAGACAGTGGCCCCGCTTTGCCGTCAGGCGGCAGTTGGAAACCTGTTAGCCCGCAACCGCAAAAAGGCGGAGATGATAACGCCCGTTTATTTATTCAAAAAGGCAGCCGCATGAATGATGACCAGTTTGGCGGAGGGACCGAAGAGGAAAATCCTTTTTAATATCCAGTCGCGAAATAATTATAGATATATCTAAATATGATAAAAAAAATCAGCGCTTTAATTTTCTTCAGCTTCATTTGCACGCATGGCTTTTCACAAAAAAATATGTTGTTTGATGATGGCTGGAAATTTTATAAAGGCGGTTTTCTTGGTGGCCAAAATATAGATTGCAATGATGCAGGATGGAGAACAATTGATGTACCGCACGACTGGAGCATAGAAGATCTGCCCAACACAAATTCTCCATTTAATAAAGATGCTATAAGCCAGGTTGGTGGCGGGTTTACAAGCGGTGGCACTGCATGGTACAGGAAACATTTTACTGTAAATAAAGCTGATTCAGGAAAAGCAATTCGAATTCAGTTTGATGGTGTTTATATGAATGCTGATGTTTGGATTAACGGCGATTATCTCGGTAATCATCCTTACGGTTACACTGGTTTTTCTTTCGACATTACAAGCAGAATAAAATTTGATGCAGATAATATTATTGCCGTTGAAGTAAAGAACGAAGGCACAACAAGCCGCTGGTATTCTGGCTCTGGAATTTATCGCCATGTGTGGTTGCAGATGTTATCGCCAACGCACATTCCGCAGGATGGTGTTTTTATTACAACATCCAATGTTTCGTTATCTTCTGCAAAAATTAATATCAACACAGAAATTTTCAATCAAAGCAAAAGCGCTTCTTCCATCACATTGCAAACAATAATTTTAAATGATAAAGGCATTGAGGTTGCAAAGCAAAGTTCAGCACATGAAATAAAAAGTTATGATGCTTATACGTTCAAAGGAAATTCTGTTATACAAAATCCGCAATTGTGGTCAACAGAAGATGCAATATTATACACAGTCGTTACAGATGTTTATCAAGATGATAAATTAATTGATGAGCAAAAAACAAAATTTGGAATACGCACCATTTCGGTTGATGCAATAAACGGTTTTCAACTCAATGGCAAAACAATAAAATTAAAAGGCGCATGCTTTCATAATGATAACGGACCATTGGGCTCTAAAGCTTATGACCGCGCTGAACAACGTAAAGTTGAATTATTAAAAGCAAGTGGATTTAATGCAATTCGCTGTTCGCATAATCCACCTTCGCCGGCTTTTTTAGATGCGTGTGATAGTCTTGGAATTTTGGTTATGGATGAAGCTTTCGATTGCTGGAATTATGGAAAAAATTCTTACGATTATCATTTGTATTTTAAAGATTGGTGGCAAAGCGATATTGCAAGCATGGTGTTGCGCGATAGAAATCATCCATCAATAATTATGTGGAGCATCGGCAATGAAATTGTTGAACGGCAAACTGCAAATGGCGATACGACTGCTGCTATGCTTTCACGATTTGTTCGTTCTATAGATTCAACGCGGCCAATCACTTCAGCATATAACAGCATTGATGAAAAAGCAGATGCGTATTTTGCTTCGCTTGATGTTGCAGGTTATAATTATAATTTGAATAAGTATGTATCAGATCATCAGCGCAAACCCAATCGTGTTATGGTTTGCACAGAATCCTATCCTTTAACTGCGTTTGATTATTGGATGGGCGTTATTGATAATCCCTGGGTGATTGGAGATTTTGTTTGGACAGGTTTTGATTACATTGGCGAAGCAAGTATTGGTTGGTTAGGTTATGATCAGAACAAAGATTTTTATCCATGGAATCTTGCATATTGTGGTGATATTGATATCTGCGGATGGAAGCGACCGCAATCATTTTATCGTGATGCACTCTGGAAAGAAAACCAATTATCTGTTTTTGTAAAACCATTGCATCCATCTTTTCCCATCAATCCAAAAAAAGAAGAATGGAGCATATGGAACTGGGATGATGTAGTTGCTGACTGGAATTGGAAAGGCTTTGAAGATTCAACGCTTGAAGTAAATGTGTATTCATCATGCGATGAGGTAGAATTATTTTTAAATGGAAAATCGCTTGGTAAAAAACCAACGAATCGCTCAACAAAATTTATGGCTGTTTATAATGTGCCATACAAAGCAGGCGAACTAAAAGCAGTTGGTTATAGGAAAGACGAAAAGGTAAATGAATCAATCTTAAAAACAGCAGATGAACCAACGCAAATAAAATTATCTGCAGATAGAAATACAATTAATGCTGATGGAGAAGATTTAAGTTATGTAACCGTAGAGTTACCCGATGACAAAGGAATACGAAATCCTAAGGCAGAAAATTTAATACATTTTTCAATAGAAGGCGAAGGAACTATTGTTGGTGTTGGTAATGCAAACCCAACAAGTTTGGAAAGCTATCAATTACCGCAGCGCAAAGCATGGCAGGGAAGATGTATGGTTGTAATAAAATCAACACATCATTCCGGGAAAATAATTTTGAAAGCAAGCGCTGATGGATTGAAATCATCACAAGTTGAAATAACAAGCAATTAAAATCATTTTATCATTCTGTATAAAAAAATAAAGTGAACACATTTCAACCTTGTCTTTTCTATGCACATTTCATAAAATCACTTATAACATTTCAGTAAAAGTGAGTACTTTGATGCTGTTGATTATTTAATCATTTTTCGGTATTGGTAAGATTCATTTTTACATCATGAAGAAAAAAAACCTGTTAGTATTACTACTTGCTCTTACGCAATTTATTGTTTGCACTGCACAAAAAAAATCAATTGATCAAAAAGTTGATTCCGTTTTAAAATTGATGACGCTTGATGAAAAGATCGGCCAGATGAATCAGTATAATG
>JBDUEO010000334.1:0-4229 GCA_040002335.1 Parafilimonas sp.
TTTCAACAAAAGATTTCAGTTCACTAAAAAAAGATAAAGCATTTATTGTAAGAACACCGGCTGACGCAATGCAATGGTTTTGGATTATCATCATCGGTTTTTTGGTTGCATTTATTTTATTGCATATCATCATGAGCATTTGGTTTAGAAATGCAGACCAATTAATTCTGCCTGTAATTATGGTTATAACCGGTTTATCATTTATTACATTACTAAGCCTCCAGGATCCTTTGCGGGATTGGTTCTTAGCAAAAAGCACTTTCTTTTATTTTATTGGTGGCATTGCCGGAATTATTCTTTTATTATTGTTTGATCTGAAACGCTTTACTACTGATTCAAAATTGTATCGCTTATTTGTTTTACATAAAATAAAATTTGCATCAAATGGTTTGCAATGGGCGATGATTGCAACAGGTCTATTGGCATTAACTATTTTGTTTGGTTCCGGCCCTGAAGGCAGTGGTGTAAAAGTTAATCTCTTCGGTTTTCAGCCAAGCGAAATGGTAAAGTTTTCTATTGTAATTTTTCTTGCAGGATTTTTTGCCACCAACGAAAAATTTATTTCAGCATATAATTCATGGACGAAACGCAGCCGCTTTTTTGTGTTTGCATTAGCGGGAATTCTTGCAACTATATTTTTGTTTTTGATATTGGGAGATTTAGGGCCGGCAATGGTTTGCTGTTTTACATTCATCATTTTATTTTCTTTTTCAAGAGGTGATTTTATTCACATGGCTGTCTCCGTAATTTTTTATGTATTTGCCGTTTGGTTATCGCAGGATGTATTGCTTGCCACCGCAATTACTGCTGCATTTTTTATTGTATACACATTGCTGGTAACAAAAAAATTAAGCGAATCTTCAGTAATGGCGCTCGTAGTAATTGCTGCGTTTTTGTTGATGGATAAAATTCCTTACATCGCACAATATTTTCCCGGTCCAATGCAACGGTTGATAGATCGTAAAGCAATATGGCAGGATCCCTGGAACAACGAAGTGTTTGGCGGCGATCAGGTGGCAAACGGAATTTGGGCAATGGCAAGTGGCGGCATAACAGGCCAGGGTGCAGGCGAAGGTTTTGCCAAAACAATTCCTGAAGCGCACACAGATATGATTTTGCCGGCAATGGGAGAGGAGTTTGGTTTTGCCGGAATTATAAGTGTGTTTATTGTTTTCTTAATTTATTTGCATCGTTCTATAATTATTGGAAGGCATACAGGAAGGCCGTTTTTATTTTATGTATGCAGCGGCATTGGCATTGCAACATTTATACAATTTTTATTGATTGCAGGAGGGTCAGTTGGTGCGTTGCCGTTATCGGGCGTTGCGCTTCCGTTCATGAGTTATGGAGGTTCTTCGTTAATTGTAAATATGCTGGCGGCAGGCTTTTTATTATCTGCATCAACCATACAAGGCTCGCCTGTGCAGATGAAATATATCGCCAATCAACAAGATAAAAATTTAATGCCTGCATTGATAGCTGCATGCGCAGGAATTATATTGCTTGGTTTTAGCGTGTCAAAATACTTATTTACCAACAGGCAAAAATGGATTATTGAACCCGCATTGGTAGCAGACAGAAGCGGCGCAAGAATGTTTAGTTATAATCCACGCATAAGCATTTTAATGAACAAACTGCAGGCGGGAAATTTATTAGACCGCGATGGAAGAATTCTTGCAACAAGCCACCAGGAATTAATTAATTCGCAACGCGATTCTTTACTTGCATTAAATATTTCGCAGCAGGATATTGATGCCATGTTTTATAAAAGATTAGATCGTTATTATCCGTTTGGTGCACAAATGTTTTTCTGGACAGGCGATGCCAATACGAATGTTTTTAATGGAGCAACCAACGGGTATTTTGCAGAGTATAGCGAAGCGGCTGAAATGCGTGGTTTTCCTATTCCTGCAAATAGTTTTACCGTTAGTGCAACGCGTTATCATGAACAACGTTTTTTGCCGCAAACTTCAACTGAAATGAGTGTTGAGAAAAAAGATTACAGTGCATTGGCGCCGTTATTAATTGCAGGTATTAATAGTGCATCAGTAGATACATTCAAACAAAGAAACCGTGATGTACGATTAACGTTAGATGCTGCATTGCAAACAAGAATTCAGCAATCATTACAGTCAGATGATTCGTTAGTTAACAACCGTATTTCTGTTGTGGTAATGGAAGATAAAACAGGTGATGTATTGGCTTCAGCAAATTATCCTTTGCCCAATATTAATGATTGGGATATGCTGAATTTAACGCCACAGGAACAAAATCAATTATCAGGATGGATAACGGATAATGATCTTGGATTTACTATTGCAACACAACCTGGTTCAACTGCAAAATTGATAACAGCATTATCAGCGTTTAATAAATTAGGTATCGGCGCAGCCAAAAAAATTATTGTTGTTCATCCGCAGGATTTAATTCGTACAAAAGGTTATGAACCTGATGAAGCAGGCAATATTGATATTGAACGCGGGCTTGTAAGATCAAATAATTCCTTCTTTATTCGTTTGGCAAACCAGTACCAGTTGCAGGAATATATGGGTGACTTGTATTTAAAATCAGGAATGTTTTTGCATGGTGTTGGCGGTTATTATTATGATTTTGATGCAGACAATACAAAGCAGCAAAATGACTGGAAGGATATTTGGCGTAAAACAGAATTTACAAGCGTGCAGCATTACGATCCAAACAATATAAAAAGAACAAGAGGCAAAGGTGTTTCGGGAATGGCTTGGGGGCAAGGCGAATTAATTGCAACGCCTGCAGCCGTTGCAAGAATTGCATCAGGCATTGCAAATAACGGAACGATGATGCAAAGCCGTTATATATTAAGTGTGAATGGAAAGATGACAAACTTTGATAAAAGTATTCCGCTGGCAAACGATTCTGCGTATGCAAAACTGATGACGAAATATATGATCGAACAAAGCCTTCCTAAAATTTCTAAATTAGGAATAAGTGTTG
Organism: Parafilimonas sp.; assembly: GCA_040002335.1. Lineage (GTDB taxonomy): Bacteria > Bacteroidota > Bacteroidia > Chitinophagales > Chitinophagaceae > Parafilimonas. The sequence continues at coordinate 2,974 of JBDUEO010000334.1, forward strand.
CAGGTAAAACAGGAACGCCGGAACGTATTTTAAAAAATGAAAGAATAAACGATGGATGGTATGTTTTCTTTGCGCCAAAACCAAACGACAGCGGCCATATTGTTGTGTGTGTGCGTATTGAAAATTGCCAGGGTTCAAGTATTGCTGTAAAACTTGCTGGCAAACATGTTGTGCCTATATTAATGCAGATGGGTTATATAAAAAGTTTTGGAAAATCAACAGTTAACAACAAATAATATTTGTTCAACATAAAAAATTGTATATGCTGAATTTTTTAAAGCAAAACAAATCGCCAAAAGATATAAAAACATTGCGCAGCGATATACTTGATTTTATAAAAGATCAATTAAAAAAAGCTGATAGCGGTGAAGGCAAAAATATTCGTGGCTTGTATTTGTATATTAATTCATTGCCTGAAAACAGATTTATGTATGAAGGTGCTTTGTATGTTGATGACCAGGAAAAGTTTAAAGAGGAGATACAAAAAATAGCAGACGATTTCGCAATTGCGCTTCCTGCAAGCTGGCAATTACAAATTATGTTTGATGAAGCTGCACCGCCTGAAGCTATTACATCTTCAGAACTTGATATAGCGTTATTTGTATCAACAAAACAAAAACCATCTATACATAAAGATGCTGTTGCGTACATAAAAGTTTTAAATGGTGAGGCAGAACAAAATATTTATACTTTGCATTCAGCAAACCTGGCTGCCGGTAAGCAAGGCAAAAAAATTAATATTGGCAGAGAAAAAACGGTGCAGGTTGCAGATGGTTATTTAAGGCAAAATCAAATTGCATTTCCTGATAACAGTTCAAATAAAAGCAATAGAAGTGTAAGCCGTCAACATGCGCATATAGAATGGAATGAAGACTTGGGCGCATTTTTTTTATATGCAGATGAAGGTGGCATTCCCCCATCAAACAAAATAAAAGTAAAGCCTGAAAATGGAAATGAAATAAGATTGATAACAACAGAAATTGGGTATCATTTAAAAGAAGGCGACCAGATTATTTTGGGTGAATCAGCGTTGCTGGAATTTAGTTATGAAGCATGAATTGTGATGTTCAAAAGCAATCAACTGATTAAATTGAAATTATATTTTGTATTTAAAGTCAGAGACTTCACGCATAGAACTGCGAAGTCTGGAGACTTAGCAGAGCATTATTAAAATGAGTAAAGTTTTTACAATAACATCGGGTTTGGAAAATATGGGTGCGCTTAAAACAGGCGGACAAGGTTCTGTGTATAAAGGC
>JBDUEO010000335.1:0-4224 GCA_040002335.1 Parafilimonas sp.
TTACATAACCACCAATACTTGTTGTTGAACTATTACCAATTCTTGCCTGGTTGCTGGCAGTAGTAATACTTTCTTCGCCAATTGCAACAGAATTGTATACACCTTCGGTGTTTAAATCAGGCCCGGAAAACGCGCCAATAGCCACATTGTTATAACCAGGTATTTCAGCATAAGCTAACGCGAGGTAACCTACTGCTGTATTATAATATGAACCAATATTATTAAACAATGCACTTGGCCCGATAGCAACGTTTTCACCACCGTAAGTATTGTTATACATAGATTGATCGCCGATAGCAATATTATAAGATCCGGTTGTATTTGAGTAAAGAGATGAATTACCATGTGCATCATTACCGCTGCCTGTAGTATTGGAGTACATGGAATAATAACCCGTTGCAGTATTGGTATAACCAGATAAATTCTGATACAAAGCCAATACACCTGTGGCTGTATTATGATAACCTGTTGTGTTTGCATAAAGCGCTGAATAACCATAAGCCACATTGCTGTAACCGGTTGTATTGTTATACATAGAAAATGTTCCGGAAGATGTATTAAAACTGCCACTAGTATTTGTATATAAAGCCCTGTAACCATTAGCCGTATTTAAAGAAGCTGTGCTATGATACAAAGCCTGGTAACCATTAGCCGTATTTTGTGTACCTGTTTGATTAGAAAATAAACTCTGATAACCTGTTGATGTATTGTAGTTGCCGGTTGTATTCTGCAACAATGCGTTCGTGCCTATTGCAACGTTTTGTATGCCACTTGTGTTGCTGTATAAACTTTGTAAACCTAATGCTACATTATATGCGCCGGAAGTATTTGCATATAATGCTTTTGAACCAACCGCTGTATTATATACAGCATTGGTTTGATTATACAATGCAGAATCACCAATAGCTACTGTGTTATTTGATGTTTTATTTTTGAATAAAGCGCCACCGCCAATAGCTATATTGCTATGCCCGGTTGTATTGCTGTATAAGGCAAATGAGCCGAAAGCTGCATTAAAATTTCCTGTTGTATTAAGCGATGAAGCCTTGAAACCAAATGCTGCATTATTGTTTCCCTTAACAGCTTTTAGTGTTTGAAAACCGAATGAAGTATTTGCTTTTACAGTAGCAAAATCAATAAGCCCGGAAGGAAGATTATTCGTTCTGAAATTAAGCGGTTTAGCATCTGTTGTGCCTACAAAATTTGTTGCAGCATTTGTGCCGGCGTTACCTGTTAAAAGCCAGCTTTGTGCATTTATCAGTTGTATGTTACAATACAAAATACTGATAAGAAGTAAAACTTTTTTCATGATTAAATTTTTTTAGATTAAAAAGAAGACGAAAACGTAAATTATTTGGTAACATTAAAGTAGATAATTTTATATACCTGCAACAACATTTTTTTAAATGCAGGTAAATTAATTGTACGCAAACCTCAATTGAGGCATCTAAAAATTTTGCTTGAATTAAAACCAAGATGTACAGGTTTGATTAAGCTGTTGAATAGTTCAGCAACCATTCATTGTGCAGAAAGATTTAAATGAAATATTTTTCAAAACGGTAAACAATATCTATTCAACTATCCTTTTAAAGTCGTCGTCATCTTTAAAGTTTTGCAACCACGATGATGTTTTTGCCTGTGCTTTAAAAGTAGGATTTAATTGAATGGCTCTGCTCAAATTATCAAGCATATTTTGCCTGTCATTTTTAAGGCTGTATGCGCAAGCCCTGTTAAACCATGCATTCGCATTCGCAGGCTCAAGCGTTATTGCTTTGCTTAATGCATCTACGGCATCATCATATAATTGAAGGTATATCGCTTCATAACCTTTATTATTCCATGAGTTGGTGTATGTATCATTTAATTGCAGCGACGCTTTATATTCTTCTATTGCTTTATCATGCTGCTGAATCTGGCTTAAATAAACACCATTATTATAATGTGCTAAATATAAAGACGGATAGTTTGGGTAATTGTTGATGACACTGTTATTGGCATCAATAGCTTTATCATACAAACCAAGGTTGTAATATGCAAGTCCTTCATATAAAAAAGCATCCGGCGCGTTTAAACATTTTAGATCTTTTTCCAGCGCATTTTTCATGTACACAATTGTTTTATTATAATCTTGTTTATTATATGCTTCAATGCCTTTATAATACCAATCATCAAACGTGTAATCGCTTTCAGTTTTGGTAGTTTTTAATAATTGATTGTATTCATTTATTTTTTTGGAAGCAAAAGCATCCATATTATCAGGTGCAAGGTTTTGTTGCTTCAGCTCTTCTCCTTTCATTGATAACTGCTCTTCTTTTTTCAACAGGTTGTCATCCGCTTCTTTAAATTGACCGGATAAAAACAAGCGCATATAATTATAACCATAATACAATCCGAAAATGGAGAAGTAAACAATTGCGCATACAGAAAATATTTTTATAGAATCATCACCATTAACTGCTTTTTGAATATAAGCGCCAATAGATTCAAGATAACCCGGAATAGTTTTTATTTCAACCAAACCTAATCCAATGATAATTTTTGTAAGCCAGTCAGAAATATCAACAAGATTAGTGTTAAGATTGTAAGCCATTTGATTATCGCTTACGCGTTTTGGAATACCAAATAAAAATCCAAGGAAAAAACCAATAATATATGAAGCTGCTGCTATTAAGATAAAAAGAAAAAACAATCTCCATCCGCCATTAACCGTAAACGGGTAACCAACAATGCCAATTAATCCTGTAACAAGGCCAAGCCATAATGTATTGGATAAATTTTTTGTAATTTTTTCGAGTGTTTCTGCAGATATTACGTTGGTGTTGATGTCAGCATTATAGCTGTTATTAGTAGTGCTGTTATCAATGGCCATAATGATTAATGTTTTGCAGGTTCTTATTTCAAAAGTATACATTAATTATACTATTCTGAACAAGAATAAAGGCAATCAAACACTAACAAAAAAGTTCTTCCATTTAAGAAGAACTTTTGTTTAAAACAAAGTTTATTTATATAATTATTTTGTTTTATGATATTGAAGCAACCATTCAAAAAAGTTTTTATTATTTACACGCCAGCTTGTATCATAAGCCTGGTTCCATGCACTGTGCCCAACGCCTTGTAACCCGGTTAACAAAGCAGGTATCGGCGGATTGTTGGAATTGATGATATTTGTGTAGTTAACCGAATTGCCATAAAAACCATCATCTAATCCGCAAATGCTCCAGCATGCAATTCCATATTTATCTACGTTAGGAATATTTTCAGGATGATCAGCGCTTGCACTGCTTACCGGCCCGATGGCAGCAAACTGTTGGCATAAACTTATATCATCTGTAACGCAGCTCCACATTCCCCAGCCGCCGGCACTGTAACCGGTTATATAAATGCGCGTGGTATCAATTCTGTAAGTGGCCTTCAAAATTCCAAGCATCGTTTTTATATGCGGGCAGCTCCATCCCCATCCATTTGCAATAGGGCACTGAGGCGTAAATACTATAAACCGCGAAGTTTTACCAGTAAGTGGGTTAATGGCCTTTGGGTTCCATCCATTCGCAATATGTTGGGCAATTGTACCCGTGTGCAACAACAGGTTAATATCCGTTCCCTGTTCGCCAACACCGTCTAATGCTATAATTAACGGGAAGCTGTTTTTGCTTTGGTTGTAGCCGCCCGGAAGCCACAACAATGCCTGCGATGTTGGATATGTGTAATCGCCGGTGGCGATCGTTATTTGTTGCTGCCTGCCAACATATCCAGCACTGTTCCTGTTTACAAGATTTGTTTCAGAAGATTTTACAACATCAGAAGATTCTTTAGTGCAGGACAGTGCACAAAAGAAGGACATTAGAATAAATGCAAAAGATGACAATTTTCTCATTTTTTAAGTTTTAAATAGGTGATTTTAAATGATAGGCTGCTTACTGCAATACAGAAACGTATTCGGCGCGCAAACAAGCAAAACATGTACCATCTAAAACTTTAGCCGATTTAAAACAATGATTAAAAAAAATATGACATGCAACTGACAATTGTCAAAATGACAATTAATAAATATCCCAGGTTTATTAAAATAAAAAAGCTCTCCGTTACGTGAAGAGCTTTTTATTTTGAGATTGTATCAGAGAATTTAAAAAAATTATTTAGGATTTAATGGATCTACCGGGTCTTTGGGCTCTACCATAATTCCTTGATTTAATTTGCTGTGTTTACGGCCATAGCCGAAAT
>JBDUEO010000336.1:0-4209 GCA_040002335.1 Parafilimonas sp.
AACCAATGGAACTAATGTTTGAGGAAAAAGATTATTGTAAAGATGATCATATTAATATGACAGAATCTGTCTTTAAAAAATTAAACCTTGATGAATTTACAGGGCAAAAAGAATCTTTACAGTTTGAAAAATTATGGCAAATAAAAGCTGCTGCAGTAAACCGTGAACAAAAATTTGTATCAACAAGACTTTGTCGTGTTATTGGTGCGTTCAGGCATTTTGCGGGAAATTTACCCGTGTTGGGCCCGGCATCTGTTGCTATAAAATTAGCAAGCAATGGTTCACTTGATTCTGTTCAAACTTTAATAAGAGAAACATCAGGTGAAGCAATTGAATGGGCACCAATAATTAGTGCTGAAGAAGCGGCTGATAAAGTTTTATTACAACTAAGTTCTTTGATGGGAAAATCATCAGTTGATTTTTCAGAATTGATTACAAAACAGTCAATGCATTTTGGATATATTAGCCTTGCTAAAAGAAAATCGCAAAGAATATTGGCTCCACATTATGTTGCTGCAATAAGCCTTCGCGGTAAAGATGCGCAGGCATATCAGTTTGTAGTTCCCGCAACAGAAAAACTATACGAAAGCACTTGCAATACCGGCAGCCATGCTTTTACAAACCAGGTTGCAAGAAATAGATTTACAGCTCAGAATAATTGTAAATAACCAGTAATTAAAACTTACAATAAAGACTTTCATGTAGCTGTTAATATGCAAGTTTATTTTAAATATCTTCACTTAATGTATTTATATTTAAACAGCTACATGAAAGCATCATTTCTGGTATTTGCATTGATTGGTATTTTCAGTTGTAATACAAAAAACAGTAATGAAAGTAGAAGTGTGCAAACAGATACTACTGTTCAAACAAACAATGCAAAAGAAGATACAAGCCAGGTTCAAGCTCAAACTCCGGCACAAATAAATGATACTTTAAAAATTATTGAAAAAACAAATCAAATTCCAGGAAATATTAATGCAGCGATCGTTAAACAATTGCCTGAACCATTAAAAGCTTTAACTGCTTTTTATGCAGCTATGGGCGGCAGTAATTGTTATGGCGATAGCTGCGAATTAACTACTGCTTTGTTACTTGGCAAGCAAGGTTCTGATGCGCAGAAATCTTTAATAACGAATTATTTTCCAAATGATAAAGTTGCGCAATTGGTAGTAAGCCAGGATTGTTATTTGCCACCGAGCGGCGCTTCTTCTTTTTCTGATTATCAATATTTGAATTTGATAAATCTTGGTGACACGGTAAAAGTTGCTTATAGTTTAATGCTGTACAATCATGGTAAAACAGATTTTAAAAAAGGCCCTGATATTTATTTATTTCATGATAATAAATTTACAAAACTGAAGCGCCACATTTGGGAATCTGCAGATAAATAAATTACCTCGTCACCAAAAGATTTTACGCTAATTCAATCACTGTGATTTCAGGTAAAATTCCTACTCTTCCGGGATAACCTATAAAACCATAGCCACGGTTTACATATAATATTTGCTGGCTTTGTTTATATAAGCCTGCCCATTCTTTATAAAAATATTGTACCGGGCTCCATTTAAAATAAGGATTTTCTACGCCGAACTGCATACCGTGTGTGTGGCCTGCGAGCATTAAATCAATGTCAGGATATTTTGGCCGCACTTCTGCATCCCAATGGCTGGGATCGTGACTCATTAAAATTTTGAATGGATATTTTTCTGTTCCAGGGTAGGCTAAATCCATCCTGCCATATTTTGGAAAATTTCCAAACGCACTCCAGTTTTCAATTCCAAGCAAAGCAATTTGCTCGCCATTTCTTTCTAAAATAACATGTTCATTTATCAGCAAACGCCAGCCCATTTCAGCATGAATATTTTTTAACCGCTCTAAATTTTCTTTTTTTGATTCAGGGCTTGGCCATGTTGTATAATCTCCGTAATCATGATTTCCCAACGTACTATACACGCCCATCGGCGCTTTTATTTTATTAAATACATCCATATAATCATGCATTTCATCAGCCTTATCATTTACTAAATCTCCGGTAAATAAAATAAGATCAGCGTTTTGTTTTAAAGCCATTGCAACACCTTTTTCAACAGCAGTTTTATCAGTAAAACTTCCGCTGTGAATGTCACTTATCTGCACAATTTTTAAACCTTTAAATGCTTTTGGTAAATTTTTAAATGATAGTTTAATACGTCTTACTTTATAATCATATTTATTAGAAAAACCGTAGAGTAATGTTGCAAATAATCCGCCACCTAAAATAAAACCGATCCATGTTAGAAATGTGGAGCGGCTGATGCGGTTAGAATCATTTGTAAAATCAACGCCTGACTTTGGAAATATTTTTCCCATCAGCCAAATAAACAGCCTGCGAACATCATCAAACAGGAAAAAAACAGCAGCAATTAATTTGGCAAAAAACAAACCAACGATAATCGCAAAAACATAATTTCTTACAGCAACATGTTGTTGTAAATATTGGGAATTGGGAAAAACTATAACAAAAACAACTGCGAAAATTGATACAAGCCAATAGAGCGAAAAAATAATAGCGCGTGTCTTATCGCTGTTGTTGTGCGATAAAAATTTTACCGCAGTAAATACATAAAAATCTACTGCTAATAAAATAAGTATTATTATCCACCATCCATTCCAGTTCCGCATAAAAAATTTTTGCAAAGTAAAGTCAAGGCTTTATAACATGTTGATAAAAATCCTGCATAAATAATCTTAAAAAACTAATATTGTTGAGACAGTAATTGTAAAAAATTACTTTTGTGCCCTTTAAATAAAATTGATATGAAGTTTACGTATTACGGGCAGTCGTGTTTCCAGGTAGAAATTAGCGGCAAAAAAATTTTATTCGATCCTTTTATAAAAAACAATCCGCTTGCAAAAAATATAAATGTTGATGAAATAGAAGCTGATTATATTTTTTTATCGCACGGGCATGGAGATCATATTGCAGATTTAGTTGAAATTGCAAAAAGAACGGGAGCTGAATGCGTTGGCGCTGCAGAAGTTGCAGGTTGGTTTGAAAAAAACGGAATTAAAAAAGCTCATCCGCTAAACCATGGCGGCCCTGTAAATTTTGAGTTTGGAAAAGTGCGCGCTGTAAATGCTATTCATTCTTCATCATTTCCTGATGGCAGTTATGCAGGAAATCCTTTGGGTTTTGTTTTTACAACAAATGAAGGCAACTTTTATTTTGCGGGAGATACAGGATTAACAATGGATATGCAGTTAATTCCACGCTGGACAAAATTAAATTTTGCCGTATTGCCAATAGGCGGAAATTATACAATGGATGTTGCAGACGCGATTATTGCTGCTGATTTTATTTGTTGCGATACAATAGTTGGCGTTCATTACAACACCTTCGATTTAATTAAAATTGATACGGAAAAAGCTATAGCAGATTTTAAAGCTGCAAATAAAACTTTATTATTGCCTGCAATTGGCGAAACGATAAACCTTTAACTTTCTTACAATTACTTATGGCAAGAACAATAGGCGTAGCAAATCAGAAAGGTGGCGTTGGCAAAACTACAACTGCAATAAATCTTGCGGCAAGTCTTGCTGTGCTTGAATTTAAAACATTATTGGTTGATGCAGATCCGCAGGCAAACAGTACAACAGGCATTGGTTTCGATTTGCATAATGTAACCAAAAGTTTGTACGATTGTATGGTGAACAATACAACTGCAGAAGAAGTAATTTTAAAAACTGATGTTCCGTTTCTTGATTTAATTCCATCACACATAGATCTTGTAGGTGCTGAAATTGAAATGATCAATTATCCTGACAGGGAACTTGTTTTAAAACGCATTCTTGAACCAATAAAACATGGCTATGATTTTATTGTAATTGATTGCTCACCATCACTTGGATTAATAACAGTAAATGCGCTGGTTGCAGCAGACAGCGTGGTAGTGCCGGTGCAATGCGAATTTTTTGCTTTGGAAGGTTTAGGCAAATTATTAAACACTATAAAAATTGTTCAAAGCCGTTTAAATACTGAATTGCAGATTGAAGGTATTTTAATGACGATGTATGATGGAAGGCTTCGCCTATGCAACCAGGTTGTGAATGAAGTGCGTCGCCATTTTGAAGATATAGTGTTTACAACCATCATTCACCGCAACAGCAAATTAGGTGAAGCGCCAAGTGTAGGCAAGCCGGTTATTTTATATGATGCAGATTGCAAGG
>JBDUEO010000337.1:0-4197 GCA_040002335.1 Parafilimonas sp.
GATTTTAAAAATCTGAATACTTACCAGTTAGCCAATTCTGATGTAATAAGTTATCATGATTATAATACTGTTGGCGTGCATCAAAAAACAATTGATAGTTTAAAAAAATATAACAGACCATTAGTATGTACCGAATATATGGCAAGGCTGCGCAACAGCACTTTTTTTACCATAATGCCTATTTTAAAAGCGAATAAAATTGTGGCTGTTAACTGGGGATTAGTTACCGGTAAAACAAATACAATGTATGCGTGGGATACACCAATGCCAAATGGCGACGAACCAAAAATTTGGTTTCATGATATTTTTAGAAAAGACGGAACACCTTTCGATCCTAAGGAAATAAAATTCATTAAATCATTAACAGGAAAAAAATAATTATGAAGCAACATCTTTCAATTATCATTCTTTCATTTATACTGTTTGCATGCACGTCGTGTAATAATAATTCAACCATGAATAGCAGCTCAACAGATACAACGCAAATGGATACCAGCGCTTCTGCAATACAACTTCCATCAGCCAAAAATTTTCAAACAACAATAGATGGAAAACAAACCAACCTGTATATTTTAAAAAATGGAAAAATGCAGGTGGCAATCACAAATTATGGCGCAAGAGTAGTAAGCATTATTGTTCCCGATAAAAACGGAAAATTAACCGATGTTGCAGTAGGATATGATGCTGTGCAACCTTACGCGCAGGGCAACGATACTTATTTTGGCGCCGTTGTTGGCCGTTACGGAAACCGTATTGCAAAAGGAAAATTCAGGCTTAACGGAAATGAATATACGCTTGCAATAAATAATGCACCAAATAGTTTGCATGGTGGTAATAAAGGTTTTTCACGTGAGGTTTGGGATGTGCAGCAACCAAATGATTCTTCAGTTATATTAACGTATTTATCAAAAGATGGTGAAGAAGGTTATCCCGGAAACCTGAATGTAAAAGTTACATATACCGTTTTAAACAATCAGCAACTTGAAATAAATTATGAAGCAACAACAGATAAACCAACTGTTTTAAATCTTACCAATCATACGTATTTTAATTTAAACGGACAAGGCAGCGGAACAATCAACAATCATTTGGTAATGATTAATGCTTCCAATTTTACGCCGGTTGATTCTACCTTAATTCCGACAGGTAAAATTGAAAAAGTTAAGGGAACAATGCTTGATTTTACTACACCAAAAACTATTGCTGAAAACGTTAATGATAGTTCTGATCAGCAAATAAAATTTGGTCATGGTTACGATCATAACTTTGTGTTGGATACAAAAGATAATTTAAGTGCAAAAGCTGCTGAAGTTATTGGCGATAAATCAGGAATTATAATGGATGTTTATACAACACAACCTGGTTTGCAATTTTACGGTGGTAATTTTATGGATGGAACGCATTCAATAAAAAACGGAAAGACAGATGACCGCAGAACAGCTTTTTGTATGGAAACGCAACATTATCCTGATTCACCAAATCAACCTGATTTTCCATCAACCACATTAAAGGCAGGACAGCAATATCAATCAACAACCATTTATGCTTTCACTGCGAAATAAAATTATTAAACAGCTATTTGTTTTGATATGACAACTATAAAAACAAAGCGTATTTACGAACCAAAAGAAAAAGCAGATGGCTTTCGCGTTTTGGTGGATAGATTATGGCCGCGTGGTTTAAAAAAAGAAGACACTGATTTTGATGTATGGATGAAAGAGATTGCACCTTCTACCGGATTGCGGCAATGGTTTAATCATGATGCAGAAAAGTGGGAAGAGTTTAAGTGGAAATATATAAGCGAGCTAAAACAATCGCCGGTAACTGACGAACTTGCAACTTTAATGGACAAGCATAAAACGGTTACATTATTATATGGCGCTAAAGATGAAGTTCATAACCAGGCAATGGTAATTAAAGATTTTATACAACGCGTTTTGAAAAAGTAACAGGTCATCTTTTTATATTATGATCGCTAATATGTAAGCATGTTTTACTTAAATAACTTTATTGATAATTTTATATGTTTGCACAACCAAAAAATTTCAGCTTATCCTTAGCCAGGAAATAAATACAAAAACTTTAATGCCGGTAACAGTTTCAGAAAAATTCAGCATTCGTAAATTAATTTTTCCTTACGATTATAAGAAAGATCATTTTAAAGCGCTTGATGGTTTGCGCGGCGTCGCCGTTTTGCTTGTTATTTTAAGCCATGCAAGTATTGATAAAGTGTATTTATTTCCCGGCGCCGATTTTTCAGGAATGGGCAAGCCAGGTGTATTTTTATTTTTTGTATTAAGTGCGTATTTATTAGACCGGCAAATTATTGTGGGCTTTGTAAATGGAAAAGCCAATGCAAGGTTTTGGGCAAACTATTTTCTGCGCCGCTTTTTAAGAATTTTTCCGTTATACATAATTGCATTGTTTACATTTTATGCATGTTACAGAGCAGGCATAAAATCGTCGTGGATAAAAGATATGCCTACCGTTTGGAGGCACTTAACGCTACAGCAAGGTTTAGGCGTTTTCTGGTCAATTGCAGTAGAATTTAAATATTATTTTATCTCACCTTTAATTATGGCTTTTTGCAATTATGTATTGAAATGGAACTTGAAAGCCGTTACTATTTTTCTTGTAGCATTAATGGGATTATCCATTTTTTTACAGGCAAAATATAAATATGATGAGATAACGCTTGTAAGATATTTACCGGTGTTTTTGGTAGGAACATTAATTTCTATTTATGAAGTATTGCTTGAAAAGAAAAGAGACCTGAAACTATTTAAAAGTAAAGTTTTTGAATATGCCGGATTAATATGCTTCGTGCTTATTATTATTTCAATTCCTTCAATATATGGACGTTTATTTTTAAGCAATGGAGAAAAATATCCATTGTCTGATTCTATCTATTATCTTCCTTATGCAATAGTTTGGTCGGTTATTTTATTAGCAGCTAAATACGGAAGTTTTCACATTTTAAAAAAGTTTTTTGAAATAACAGCGCTACGTTTTTTAGGTATTATTAGCTTTAGCGCTTATTTATTTCATATACTGGTTTTAAAAATTGCCGAGCTGCATAAGCTACATATTCCAATCTATTTCCAGGTATATTTATTTTTAGCGCTCGTTTGTATTACTTCTTTTTTAAGTTATGTATTAATTGAAAGAAACCTGCAGAAAATAAGAATAAAAAGCCCATCCTAAATTATTTCCAAAGGAAAGGACTTTCTTAACTTACCAATAATATTAAAGGATTCTATTTGCATGAATTGCTTTGCCTCTTTCCGAAGGAAAGGGGTTGGGGGATAGGCTAATAATATTCTTTTTTAGAAAGATAATTTCTTACATAATCATCCACGCCTTCTTCTAATGATGTAAATGGCTCTTCATAACCGGCATGTTTTAGTTTTATCATTAATGCTTGTGTAAAATATTGATACGTATCAACTAAATCGTTTGGCATATCAATGTAAACAATTTCAGGTTCTTTATCCAAAGCCGCAAACGTGGCTTTTATAAGATCATTAAACGTTCTGGCCTTGCCGGTTCCCACATTATAAATACCATTCTTTTCTGTTAGCCATTTATTATTTTTCATGGTATTAAACATCCAGGCAATTACTTTTACCACATCTTTTACATAAATAAAATCGCGCAGTTGTTCGCCATCTTTAAATGCTTCTTTATAGCTTTTAAACAACTTAACATTACCATGCGTTTCTATTTGTTTGCAAGCATGAAATATTACACTTGCCATTCTTTCTTTATGATATTCATTTGGCCCATATACATTAAAAAATTTTAAACCTGCCCAAACCGGCGGTGCATTCAATTGCTGAACTGCCCATTTATCAAATTCGTTTTTACTTTTGCCATACGGGTTTAACGGTTTCAAATCGCACAATAATGTATCGTCATCATCATAACCTAATTCGCCATTTCCATAAGTAGCTGCAGATGATGCATAAATTAATGGAATGGCATTCGCTGTGCAATAATTCCAAACATCCTGCGAATATTCAACATTCAATTCTTCATGAATTTTATAATCAAATTCTGTTGTATCAGTTCTTGCGCCAAGATGAATTACAAATTCAATTTTTGGCCTGTTTTCATCAAGCCATTCTAATAAAAGTTCACGGTCTACAAGATGTTTGAATTTTTTATGTTTCCAGTTTTTCTCTTTATCAGCTTCGG
>JBDUEO010000338.1:0-4187 GCA_040002335.1 Parafilimonas sp.
CGGTGGTGGTACACAGGCTGAACAAACTGGTGCCATCATGGTGCGTTATGAAAAAGTATTAATAGATAAAAAACCTGATCTTGTTTTGGTTGTTGGAGATGTTACTTCAACAATGGCTTGTTCCATAACTGCCAAAAAAATGGGTAACATAAAAGTTACGCATGTCGAAGCAGGCATTCGTTCCGGCGATCTAACAATGCCTGAGGAAATAAACCGGATGGTTACAGATTCTATAACAGATTATTTTTTCACAACATCAGAAACAGCAAATGAAAATTTAAGAAAAGCAGGCGTTGAAGATAGCAGGATATTTTTTGCGGGCAATACCATGATAGATACTTTGTATAAGCAAATGCCAAGATTTAAACAGCCGGAAATATGGACGGAAGCTGCACTAAAAGAAAAAGAATACCTGGTGATAACATTGCATCGCCCCGCAAATGTTGATGATGCAAATAATTTGAGAACTTTAATTGAAACGATCATTAATTCTTCCAGAAATATTCCTATAATTTTTCCCGTGCATCCACGCACCAATAAATTATTACAGCAAATAGGCATTAGCGCAGCTAACTTATTTTTGATACAGCCTTTAAGTTATCTCGAATTCAATTTTCTTGTAAAATATTCCAAAGCAGTTATTACAGATTCAGGCGGCATTACAGAAGAAACAACAGTAATGAATATTCCATGCATCACTTTACGCGATACAACAGAGCGCCCTGAAACGTGTACTATAGGTACTAATGAATTGATTGGAACAAATCCATCAGCCATAAAACCTGTATTGGCTAAATTGTTTGCTGGTAAATGGAAGTCTGGAAAAATCCCTCCGTTATGGGATGGCAAAACGGCTGACAGAATTGTTGATAACCTGCTTGGCATTTTTAAACTGAAACATTAGAATGTCCGCATTAATATCCAAATTTAAAAATGGAAGCAACCTTGTAAAAAACATGGGTTGGCGTTATACCGGATTTAGAGTTAAGCATGAATTTTTAAAGCGATCGGGTTTATTAAAGAAAAAATTTCCGCAATCACCTTCTTTCAGGCAATACATTTCAATAAGTGAATGGAAAGAACAGAATGCTAATTTTTTTTTTCATTCAAAGGAAGAATTATCATTTGAAAAAAGGCCATCTGATAGTTTGAAAGAATGGTTTGAAGATTATACTAATGGAAGGTTTTTATTTTTCAACAGCACTGTTTTTGATATTGGCAGTAACTATAACTGGCTTACTAATCCGGATACAGGGTTTATGTATAATGCGCAAAAGCACTGGACAGAAATTCCCGATTATTCTAAAGAAGCTGGTGATATTAAATATGTGTGGGAGAAATCGAGATTTGGTTTTTTGTATAATATTATTCGTTACGATTACCATTTTAATAAAGATTGTTCAGCAATAGTTTTTGATGAAATTCTATCATGGATAAAAAGCAATCCAATTAATTCTGGCCCTAATTATGTTTGCAGCCAGGAAACTTCTTTACGCATACTCAACTGGACATTTGCTTTATATTACTACAAAAATTCAGATGCTTTAACGCAAGAAATATTTAATAAAATTCAGTTTTCTATTTACTGGCAAATACATCATGTTTACAATAACATTCAGTTTTCAAGAATAGCTGTTCGGAATAATCATGCAATAACAGAAACATTAACCTTATATCTTACCGGTCTATTATATCCAAAATTTCCGGGTTCAAAAGAAAGAAAGGAAAAAGGGAAGGCATGGTTTGAAAAAGAAATAGAATACCAGGTTTATGATGACGGAACTTACTTGCAGTTTTCTATGAATTATCATCGTGTTGTAGTTCAGTTACTAACATGGGCGATTATTCTGGCAGATAAAAATGATGAGAAATTTAAGAAGGTTGTTTATGAACGCGCAAAAAAATCTATTGAATTTTTACGTGCTTGTATGAATGATAGCAATGGATGGTTACCTAATTATGGAGCAAACGATGGTGCTTTATTTTTTCCTTTGAATAACGGGCATTTTAGAAATTATAAACCTCAGTTGCAGGCATTGGCAAACGCATTAAACATTGATGCAGGATTTAACGAAGTGTACGAAGATGAAAGATGGTACAATCAATATTCAATCAACAAAAGTCAATTGAAAGTTAAGAAAGGTATCAATGAATTCAAAACTGGCGGATATTATATTATTCGTGAAGAAGACACACTAACTTTTATTCGTTGCGGAAGTTATAAAGACAGGCCGTCACATGCTGATAACTTACAGATAGATATTTGGTATAGAGGCGAAAATATTATTGCCGATGCAGGTAGTTATAAATATAACACCGATGAAAAAACGTTAAAATATTTTATGGGTACTGCATCACATAATACAGTAATGTTAGATGATTATGATCAAATGCACAAAGGTTCAAGGTTTATCTGGTACCATTGGACAAAGTGTTTAAATGCTTCCATAGAAGAAGATAAATCAACATACAAATTCAATGGAGAAATTTTTGCATTCAGTTATATCAAAAATGATATAAAGCATAAGAGAGAAATCATCAAAATAAAAAATCAACCAATATGGTTTATAAAAGATGAAATTATAAATAAGCCTGCAAATTTTTATTTAAAGCAACTGTGGCATTTACCAAAAAAAAATAAACAGGTTGAATGGAAAAGTTTCGATGAAAAAAATGAAATTTTAAACGGGGCATTTGAAGAAGAGTTTATTTCAAATCTTTATGGACACAAAGAAATTGCTGAACTTATTTCTTTTAAAACTTTAAGCCCGGTTATACTTACTGAATTGAATATTAAAAGCACTGAATGAGAATTTTATTAATACATCAATACTTTTTAGAAGAAAATGATGCCGGTGGTTCCCGATGGAATGAGTTTACAAAAAATTGGGTTGAGGATGGGAATGAAATTACTGTACTGGCAGGTATGATGCATTATAACGGATCAGAAAAAATAACAGAATACAAGGGGTTGTATTACAAAAGAAAAATGCAGGGAAAGATAGAGGTATGGAGGTGCCATGTTTCTGAATCTTACAATAAAAATTTTATTGGAAGATTATGGGGTTATTTTTCTTTTATGTTTTCATCATTATGGGCCGGATTAAAAAAAATAAAGGGTAAATATGATGTGATAATTGTTACGTCCCCTCCTTTATTTGTTGGTTTCTCTGGTTACATTATTTCAAAAATAAAGCGCATACCTTTTGTATTTGAAGTGCGTGACCTTTGGCCGGAATCTGCTATTGATACCGGTGTTTTAAAAAATAAATTCATTATAAAACTCGCTTTTAAATTTGAAGCATTCATTTATAAAAAAGCCAGATTAATAAATGTATTAACGCCTGCATTTTATGAAACCTTGAAAAATGAAAAAAAAATTCCGGAAACCAAACTCATCTATATTCCGAATGCAGCAGATTTTAGTTTATCAGAAAGTTTATTAAATAATTTTGATAGGGAAATTTTTAGAAAGGACCACAAACTTGATGGCAAATTTGTTATTACCTATGTAGGTGCACATGGCGTTGCTAATCATTTACAGCAAGTATTAGAAGCGGGCAAAATTTTAGAAGATACTAATGTATTATTTCTGTTGATTGGTGATGGTATGGAAAAAAAATCTTTAATAAAATCTGCAGAAGAAATGAATATTAAAAATGTTCGTTTTATTAAGGCTGTACCTAAGCAGGAAGTCTTTAAATATATTCTTGCATCTGAAATGGGAGCGTCTGTTTTAAAAAAGGTAGACACTTTTAAAACAGTTTATTCAAATAAAACTTTCGATTATATGTCTTGCAAAAAGCCCATCTTAATGGCAATAGATGGAGTTTCAAGAAAACTGGTAGAAGATGCACAGTGTGGTATGTATGTTGAACCCGAAAACGCCAATGAATATAATCGTGTTATACGTGAATATATTAAGAACCCCGAACGGTTAAATATTGAAGGAGAAAATGGATATAATTATGCAAAAAATAATTTCGACCGCTCTGTGCTTGCAAAAAAATATATAGATTTTATTTCAGAAAAAGTATTGTATAATAAGCACAAATAATGTACGCAACTTTTTTTAAAAATTTTTTCGATACTGTCATCTCAATCATCATTTTTATAATTTCATCCCCGCTATTTTTAATGTGCACAATTTTATTATTCTTTACCAATGCAGGCAAACCTTTCTTTTT
>JBDUEO010000339.1:0-4180 GCA_040002335.1 Parafilimonas sp.
TTTCAACAAGTCAGCAAAGGCTTGCATTGTTAGCAAGAGCGTTGGTAAAAAATCCGCCTTTATTAATTCTTGATGAACCTTGCCAGGGTTTGGATGAACAACAGGTAAAAGATTTCGTTGCACTGGTTGATACTTTATGCAATCAATCAAACAAAACATTGATCTATGTAAGTCATTATGAAAATGAAGTACCGAAATGCATTGATAACACTTTGGTTTTGGGAATTGGTGATAGGAAAGAAAAATCATTTAATATAAAAAACAAGACTGCATTAGCAGTATAAACTCTCCGCTTCAGGCGGAGTTGGGGGCTTTATGGTAAAGAATATTACAGTTATAGAAGGCGATGGAATTGGTCCGGAAGTTACGCGTCAATCCATTAAAGTGTTGAATGCAATTACTGCGCAATTCAATCATGTATTTCATTACACGTATCGTTTAATGGGCGCGATTGCGATTGATAAAACAGGCAATCCTTTGCCGGATGAAACCATTGAAAGTTGTTTGAACAGTGATGCCGTTTTATTTGGAGCCATCGGTCATCCAAAATATGATAATGATCCAACAGCAAAAGTGCGCCCTGAACAAGGTTTGCTGAAGCTGAGAAAATCTTTGCAGTTGTTTGGCAACATCCGACCGATAAACACTTATACTTCCCTGCAACATTTGTCGCCATTGAAATCAGAAAAATTAGAAGGCGTTGATTTTATTATTTTTCGTGAATTAACCGGCGGCATTTATTTCGGTAAAAAAGAACTGAGTGAAGATGGCACAAAAGCAAGCGATGATTGTGTATATACAAAAGAAGAAATTGAGCGCATTGCGCATCTTGCTTTTCAATATGCACAGAAACCTGAACGCAGAAAAAAATTAACGCTTGTTGATAAAGCAAATGTTTTGGAAACATCGAGGCTTTGGAGAAAAGTGGTGCAGGAAGTTGCAAAAGAATATCCTGATGTTGCAGTTGATTACATGTTTGTAGATAATGCAGCGATGCAAATAATACTGAATCCAAAACAATTTGACATTGTATTAACGGAGAATATGTTTGGCGATATCATCAGCGATGAAGCAAGCGTATTAAGTGGTTCACTTGGGTTATTGCCTTCTGCATCTGTTGGCACCGGAACAGTTTTGTTTGAACCGATTCACGGCTCTTATCCGCAGGCAGCAGGAAAAGATATTGCGAATCCATTGGGTTCTATTTTATCAGCAGCAATGATGCTTGAATATTTTGGTTTGATAACAGAAGCAACCTTAGTACGTGATGCAGTGAAATGGACTTTGGAAAATGGCTTTGTGTCAAAAGATATTGAACCGGTAAATTTTTATTTTACTTCAACAATCGGCGATTTAATTAGCGATTATATAAGATCAACTGATCATGAACGGGTGAATGCAGAAAACATTTATTTAAGAAAATCAACAATTATCTGAATCAGGATTTATAAGATTAATATATTAACAGGATCAAAATGTATAAGCACTTATATAATTTAATTTAAAATAGAAAATCAAAACATGAGCGAACTGAATAAATACTCAAAAACATTAACGCATGATGATACGCAACCTGCGGCAAAGGCAATGTATTATGCAATTGGTTTTAAAGAAGAAGATTTTAATAAAGCGCAGGTTGGTGTGGTAAGTATGGGTTGGGATGGTAACCCGTGCAACATGCATTTGAATGATTTGGCAACAAATGTAAAAGATAGTATTAATAAAGTTGATGGTTTGATGGGTTTGCGTTTTTATACAATTGGTGTAAGCGATGGAATAAGCATGGGCACAGATGGAATGCGTTATAGTTTGGTGAGCCGCGATGTAATTGCAGATAGTATTGAAACAAATGCAGGCGCTCAATATTATGATGGCCTTGTTGCCATTCCGGGTTGTGATAAAAATATGCCGGGATGTATTATGGCAATGGGAAGATTAAATCGCCCTTCAATAATGTTATATGGCGGAACAATTGCGGCGGGTCATTATAAAGGCGAAGACTTAAACATTGTTTCAACATTTGAAGCATTGGGACAAAAAATAATGGGCAATCTTGATGAAAATACTTTTAAAGAAATTGTTCGCAATGCTTGTCCAGGTGCGGGTGCGTGTGGCGGCATGTACACGGCAAATACAATGGCAAGTGCTATTGAAGCATTGGGTATGAGTTTGCCGAATTCATCAAGCAATCCTGCATTGAGCGAAGACAAACAAAAAGAATGTGCAGCAATTGGTGAAGCGATAAAATTGTTGCTTGAAAAAGATATCAAACCTAAAGATATCATGACTAAAAATGCATTTGAAAATGCAATTACTGTTGTAATGGTTTTGGGCGGAAGCACGAATGCTGTGTTGCATTTAATAGCAATGGCAAAAAGTGTTGATATACCATTAACGATTGATGATTTTCAAACCATCAGCAATAAAGTTCCGATGCTTGCAGATTTTAAACCAAGTGGAAAATATTTAATGGAAGACTTACACAAATATGGTGGCGTGCCTGCAGTGATGAAATATCTATTAAGTAAAGATATGTTACATGGCAATTGTATAACCGTAACAGGAAAAACAATTACAGAGAATTTGAAAGATGCGCCTGACTTTGATTTTGAAAAGCAAGACATTCTTCATTCGCTTGAAAATCCAATTAAGAAAACTGGTCATTTACAAATTTTATATGGCAATCTTGCTGAAGGCGGAAGCGTTGCAAAAATTACCGGTAAAGAAGGTGAACGCTTTGAAGGAACTGCAAGGGTGTTTGATGGTGAATCGCATTTTCTTGAAGCCATTCAAAATAAAAAAGTTCATGCGGGTGATGTTGCAGTGATAAGGCATATTGGTCCGAAAGGCGCGCCTGGCATGCCTGAAATGCTGAAGCCAACAGGCGCTTTAATTGGCGCAGGATTAGGTAAAAATGTTGCGTTGATAACAGACGGAAGATTTAGCGGCGGCACACATGGTTTTGTGGTTGGCCACATAACGCCTGAAGCGCATGATGGTGGTTTGATTGCATTTGTGCAGGATAACGATGTTATTGAAATTGATGCAGTGAATAATACGATCAATTTAAAAATTTCAGACGAAGAAATTGCAAAGCGTAAAACGAATTGGAAGCAGCCCGCATTAAAAGTAACAAAAGGTGTTTTATATAAATATGCAAAGGTTGTAAAAACCGCAAGTGAAGGTTGTGTAACGGATGAAGATTAGATGCCTGAACCAGGATTTTTTGGATTAAAAGATTTGAGGATTATGCTCTGCGAAGTCTCCGTACTTCGCAGGTTTATGCGCCAGGTCTCTGACTTGAAAGAATAGTTATGACAAAACAATATTTTAAAGAATTAGCAGAATACAATTTGTGGGCAAACACAATTTTTTGTGGTTGGCTTGAACAAATTAATGATGAACAATGGAACCAGGAAATCATCAGCAGTTTTAACAGTATTCAGGAAACAGTATTGCACATCATCAGCGCAGAAAATGCATGGCTGCAGCGATTTAAAAAAGAACCTTTTGATTGGTTGCAGTCAAGTTATAAAGGCTCGAAAGAAGAACACATAAAACTTTGGAAAGAAAACTCGGCAGAATTAAAAGCGTTCATAGATGCGTTTGATGAAAACGATCTTAATAAAAATCTTGATTTTAAAAGATTGAATGGCGATGCGTTTTCAATGCCATATTACCAGTTGTTTGCGCACGTCGTCAATCATGCAACATATCACCGCGGTCAGTTGGTAACAATGTTGCGGCAGGCAGGATTTACAAATATTTCTGCTACTGACTTTTTAGGAATTTATAGAAAAAAATGATGATAAAAATTATGCTGAACAAAGAATCTGCAGTACAAGTGTTGCGACGCAAGGAACGATGCCACAAGTACTAAAGATGGTCACCAAATAAAAAAAGTTTTATGGAAACACTTGAAATTTTAGAAGAGCCAAAAACAGTAAAGAAAACTGAAAATATTTCAGGCTCTGAAGCGGTTTTGAAAGCTTTAATAGCTGAGGATGTTTACACAATTTTCGGTTATCCCGGCGGTGCAATCATGCCGATTTATGATGCGTTGTATGATTATAATGACAGGCTTGAACACATACTTGTTCGTCATGAACAAGGTGCGATACATGCGGCGCAAGGTTTTGCAAGAACGAGTGGCAAAACGGGTGTTGTGTTTGCAACGAGC
>JBDUEO010000340.1:0-4170 GCA_040002335.1 Parafilimonas sp.
TTGAATTATTACTTTCCCACATTAGCCATCGCAAAGCATATACACTAAAAGATTCATTCACCAACCTGTATTTAATGTTGCTGAATTCAGGAATTGATCTGGCATTCAGGCTCGTTTATCTTGCCATACTTCAATTCTTTTTTTTGCGCGCTGTAACACAATGGCAAAATGCTTTTATGTATTGGCTTGTGTTGTTATTGGCAGAAGACTTTCTGTATTACTGGCTACATCGTTTTGATCATGAAATACGTTTTTTCTGGGCAACGCATGTTACACATCACAGCTCTGAAAAATTAAATTTTTCTGTCGGATTTCGCTCTTCCGTTTTTCAACCATTATATCGCTTCGTTTATTTTATTCCGTTGGCATGGCTTGGTTTTAAACCGCTTGATATAGTTTTTATGTATTCTGCAACACAGATCTGGGGCATATTTGTACATACAGAAATGATAAATAAAATGGGTTGGTTTGAACATATTTTAATAACGCCTTCTCATCATCGTGTGCATCATGCATCAAACCCAAAATATCTTGATAAAAACATGGGAATGTTTTTAGTAATTTGGGATAAACTGTTTGGAACATTTCAGGCCGAATTATCTGCAAAAGATTATCAGGCCATAAAATATGGTTTAACTAAAAATCTTGAAAAGCCAAACGCGGTAACTATTGTTTTTCATGAATGGAAACAAATGTGGAAAGATGTTTTTCAACGAGATATTACTTTGCGACAGCGTTTAGGCTATTTATTTGGGCCACCCGGCTGGTGCCATGATGGAAGCCGTGCTACTTCTGATGAATTAAGAGAAATTGAAGAAAATATTTCTACAAAAAATCATATTGTGGAACCCATTGAAGATGGCGTTGCTGTTGCTTTGTAGCCGGCAAATATTATTTTGTTTAAGGTAACTTGTTCCCTACTAAATTGAAAGCATAGTTTTTGTACTTTGTTACTATAATGTTTAAATAATTTATATGGGTACAATTTTTATATTTGGCCTTGCTGCTGTAGTTGTAGTGTTTTTTGGAATAGGTTATCTTATAAGGCGTAGAAATGTCAAAAACAAAAACACACCTAAATAAAAAGGTTTGCTAATTGTTGTACACCGGGTTTCCCCAAAAGCAATTAATGCAATAAATCATCCTTACACTTCGTAAATTTGCAGCTTCAAAAAAATTTAAGAAAATATATGAATTTATTTGAGATGCAAACAAACGAATTTATTGGAAGGCATATTGGTGTGAATGAAAATGAAATGCAGGAAATGTTAAGTATGATTCGCGAGAAATCTGTTAACGATCTTATCAATAAAACAGTGCCATCATCTATCAGGATGAAAGATGAATTAAACCTGCCTGAGGGGATGAGCGAGTACGAATATCTTCAGCATATAAAAGATATATCATTAAAAAATAAACTCTTCAAAACTTATATCGGGCAAGGTTATTACGATACGATTACACCTTCTGTTATTTTAAGAAATGTGTTTGAAAATCCTGGCTGGTATACACAATATACGCCTTACCAGGCAGAGATTTCGCAAGGCCGTTTGGAAAGCTTATTGAACTTTCAAACAATGGTAAGCGAGCTTACTGGTTTGCCTATTGCAAATGCTTCTTTGCTTGATGAAGCAACTGCTGCTGCAGAAGCAATGGCGATGTTTTTTAATGTATTGAACCGTGACCACGATCACATAGAACGCGCAAAGTTTTTTATTGATGACGAAGTTTTCCCACAAACAAAAAATGTATTAATTACAAGAGCTAATCCTATTGGTATTGAATTGGTTTTTGGTGATTATAAAACAGCTTCAATTGATAAATCTTTTTTTGGTGCAATTCTTCAATATCCAAATGATAAAGGATCAATAGAAGATTACCGCGCGTTTATTCACGAAGTACACAGCCACAATGCTTTTGTGGTAATGGCAACTGATTTATTAGCGCTTACATTATTAACTTCTCCCGGAGAATTAGGTGCTGATTGCGCTGTTGGTTCTGCACAACGTTTTGGTGTACCACTTGGTTATGGCGGTCCTCATGCGGCTTTTTTTGCAGCAAAAGATGAATTTAAAAGAAATATTCCAGGGCGTATAATTGGTATTAGTGTTGATGCACAAAATAACCGTGCATTACGCATGGCTTTGCAAACACGTGAACAACATATTAAACGTGAAAAAGCAACTTCAAATATTTGTACAGCTCAGGCGTTGCTTGCAAACATGGCAGCAATGTATGCTGTATATCATGGTGCAGAAGGATTGAAGAGAATTGCGCAGCGTATTGCTTTATTGACGCAGACAGTTGCTGAAAGCATTACTGCAAGAGGGTTTCAGCTTGTATCGCAAAATTATTTTGATACTATCGCAGTTAAGATTGATGACATAAAATCATTAAAAGAAAAAGCAGAAAAGCAAAAAATAAATCTTCGGTATATTAATGACAATTGTGTTGGAATATCGTTGGATGAAACGGTTATGATTGATGATATATATGATCTTATTAATTGTTTTGAAAACGATTCAGATCCTGTTAGCTTTTCAATTGAAGTAGATGGAACGCCGCAACATATTCCTGTATTCGCAAAACGCTCGTCTGAGTATTTAACGCATCCTGTTTTCAACCTTCATCACAGTGAAAGTAAAATGATGCGTTATATAAAATCTTTAGAGAATAAAGATCTTTCATTAAATACTTCAATGATATCGCTCGGCAGTTGTACCATGAAATTAAATGCTGCAACAGAAATGATGCCTTTAAGCTGGAACCACTGGAGTAAAATACATCCGTTCGTACCAAAAGAACAGGCTGGCGGTTATCAGCAAATTATAAAAGAGCTTGAAGATTATTTGTGTACGATAACCGCATTTGATGCATGCAGCTTACAACCCAATAGCGGCGCACAAGGCGAATACGCAGGTTTGTTAACTATTAAAGCATATCATGAAAGCAATAATGAAGCGCATCGCAAGGTAATGCTCATTCCTATTTCTGCGCACGGTACAAATCCTGCATCTGCGGTAATGGCGGGAATGAAAGTGGTTGTGGTAAAAGCTTTAGAGAATGGTTATATTGATGTAAATGATCTAAAAGCAAAAGCAACACAACATGCAGCAAATCTTGCTGGCATCATGATTACTTACCCAAGTACGTATGGTGTGTATGAAGAAACCGTAAAAGAAATTACTGAAGTTGTTCATCAACATGGCGGCCAGGTGTATATGGATGGCGCGAATATGAATGCGCAGGTTGGTTTAACTGCACCGGGTTTAATAGGTGCTGATGTTTGCCATTTAAACCTTCATAAAACATTTGCAATTCCACATGGTGGCGGTGGTCCGGGCATGGGGCCAATTTGTTGCGCGAAACATTTAGCTCCGTTTTTACCAGCGCATTCGGTCAACAGTCAACAGTCAACAGTCAACAGTGTTTCCGCTGCTCCTTATGGTTCTGCATCTATCTTACTTATCAGTTATGCATATATAAGAATGTTGGGAAAAGATGGTGTGAAGAAAGCAAGTGAATGCGCTATTCTCAATGCAAATTATATGCGCGCAAGATTGGAAAATGATTATGATATTTTATACTTAGGTACGCACGGAACATGTGCGCATGAATTTATTGTTGATTTACGTCCGTTTAAAAAATCTGCAGAAATTGAAGCAGAAGATATTGCGAAGCGTTTGATTGATTATGGTTTTCATGCACCAACAATGAGCTTTCCTGTTCCAGGTACAATTATGATTGAACCAACAGAAAGTGAAGACAAAGCAGAGCTTGATCGTTTTTGTGATGCAATGCTTACTATTCGTGAAGAAATAAAAAATATTGAGCAAGGCAAATCAGACAAAAAAAACAATGCTTTAAAAAATGCGCCGCATACGCAGGCAGTTGTTTGTGCAGATGAATGGAAATATTCTTATTCAAGAAAGGAAGCAGCTTTCCCATTGTATTATGTTACGCTTAATAAATTCTGGCCAGCCGTTGCGAGAGTGAATAATACGTATGGTGATCGCAACCTTGTATGTACATGTGAACCTGTAAGTGCTTACACAGGTGAAACAGTGGATGAATAAAAGTTTGACCAGTGAATAATAATTCATTTAAAAAATAAAAAATTATGATGCCAGTTAAAGCATACGCAGCGCAAAATGCAAAAACGCCATTAAC
>JBDUEO010000341.1:0-4170 GCA_040002335.1 Parafilimonas sp.
ACATAACCAACTTCAGCCGTGTAATTTTTACCAACATATTCATATTGCGCATAAGCCAGCCATCGTTTGCCACTGTATTGCAAATTAGCAGCCTGCACAAAATCATCATTACTTTTATTTTGCGTAAATGATTTTAGAAACAAAGCTTTCCCCGTAAAAACATTATTGGCTGATGCAAGATTATATTCAAGCCCAATATTTCTGTTGTACTGCGAATAAATATTTGCAGAACTATCTTTTGAATCATGATAATCAATAGCGGTTTTATCAATATAAATAAATCCAATGTTGGAGCGCTTAAACACTTTTTGCTGCAGCGATATTACCGCATAATTTTCTGAAGGCAAAGCACCATTATCGTTGCCCGCGGTTTCCATATCCATTGCACCAATACGCAGTGTTTTATTCAACTTGCCGCTTAAACGTGCGCCTGCATTTATAGAAGTATTCAGGCCAATTCTTCGCGAGAAAAACGGGCGTATATCCGCATAACCAAAATTGCCAAACAAGTCGCCATTCTCTAAAAAGAATTGTCTTTTTTCAGGAAAAAATAATTCATAACGGCTAAGGTTTATGAGTTGCTGATCTACTTCAACCTGCGAAAAATCAGGATGCACTGTAAGATCAAGATTCATAGATGTTGAGAAACTGATCTTTGCATCAACACCTTCACGGCCCTGTATGCCGGATGAAGAATTTTTATTATAATCTTTCGACGTGCTGGCAAGAAAATATGGAATGATAGAAATATTACTTGAAGGATCTGGCGGCGCTGCATCCCAGATTAATGTGCCTGTATAGGCAAGTGATGCTGTTGGAAATTGTCTTGGAATTGGTGTCCAGCTTGATTTTTCTGTTGTCTTCAAATCGTTGCGGCTGAAATTAATTCCCCAATGCGTAACACCTTTTTTATAGCGTAATGTTTTAAACGGAATGGCAGCTTCAAACACCCATTTATCAGGATAATTTTTTACAGCAGAAATCCATTTGTTATCCCAGTTCAAATCAACTGAGCCTCCCGCGTACATCGTTCCGTCCCATTGCGCACCATCTGCATTGGCACCGAAAGAATAACCTGTTGTCTGGTCTTCGAACGGATCAATGAACACCAAAAAATTATCGTTCTTTACAAAATTAAAATCACGTCTTAAAGATTCAACCATATTTATTTCGCCAGGCTCTTTATAACATACAGCAAGCAAATAAAAATTGCGGTCATCATACGTTACACGTACATCTGTTTTTACAACTGCATGGCTTGTATCCATCGGCAACACCATAAAAAAATTATTGGCATCTTCTGCCTGTTGCCATGCATCTTCATTTATAATGCCATCAATAATTATGGGTGATGATGCTTTATGAATATGCACCTGGAATGCGGCATTCTTTTTTTGTGAAAATGCATTGCAGCATATCAATAAAATCGCAGGAAAAATAATTAGCAGTTTTGTTGTGCGCATATTTGTGCGTGAAAGATAATAATTACATTGAATTAATAGAACGAACATTATTTCTTTTCTTTGCTTTATTGAGGCAACCATTTTAGCAATTATGGTTGTTTAATAAAATATAAGTGACTAAACAATTTTCATATAAGTATATAATTGCTTCTGCATTTGCGGTATTATTTTGTATTGAAACATTCTGCAACGTGTTTATGGTTGCAGATTATTATATTGATACTTCGTCTTACTCCGCTAACTGTATTAATAAAGACAACCCGCAAATGCATTGTAACGGACAATGCCAGTTGCAAAAAAGATTAAACGAAACAGATAACAAAGACAAACAAACCACAGAACGAAAAGGTGAAACCGGAATAGAAGTGCTTTCTTCAAAAAGCTTTTTTGCCGTTGTTCAAACACCATTCAGGGCTTCATTAAATAAAAAATATTTTATTATAAATACAGGTACGCCTGTTGACCATTCATTTACCTTTTTCCATCCGCCACAAAGCTTTTTCATATAATTGCTATACTATTTATTAAAGTATAATCTTTAATGATTATCTATTCTTTATTCTTTTAAAATTTTTAAATGAAAAAGTTATTTCTATCTGTTATATTATTTTTTGCTGTGGCTGCAACATATGCATGCCCGATATGTGGCTGTGGCGTTGGCGGTTTTTACATAGGCTTATTACCTACTTATAAAAGCGAGTTTATAGGTATTCGTTATCAATATTCACATTTTGAAACACATCTTGCTAATGAACCTGATCAGTTTTCGCACGATCATTATCATCAAATGGAAGTTTATGGCGGTGTTACTTTAGGCAGCCACTGGCAGTTGCTGGGTTTTGTTCCTTATCACTTCAATCATCAAATAACAGATGATGGAATTGTTGACCGCAACGGCTTAGGAGATGTTTCTGTTTTAGCTAATTATAAATTATGGCAATCATCAAAACTTAATAAAAATAATTCTTCTTTTAAACAAGAGTTTTGGCTTGGTGCAGGTTTAAAATTACCAACAGGTAAATATGCGGTAAATTTTAAAGATTCAACTAATGGAGCCTTAGACGATTTATTAGGTGATGTAAATAGCCAGATGGGTACGGGCAGCACAGATTTTATTTTTAATATGATGTACAATATTCATATTGGTATGTTTGGCATAAATACAATGGCAAATTACAAAGTGAATACTTTAAACAATAGCAGTTTTAGGTATGGAGACCGGCTTTCGCTTAATAGTTTTGCTTATTACCAGGCAAAAGCCGGAAAGCGAATTTATATGGCGCCTAATGTGGGTGTATTGTACCAGTATTCGCTGCCCAATCGCCTTGCAAAAGATAAAGTTGCTGAAACCGGCGGATATGTTGCACTCGCATCGGCAGGGCTTGATGTGAATTTTGGTAAAATTACTGTTGGCACAAATGTGCAATTACCGTTTGTACAGGATTATGCGCATGGACAAACAATAGAAAAAGTAAGCGGCCTTGTTCACTTAACTTATACGTTTTAGAAATTTAAAGGCATTGTTGTATACACAACAATGCCTTTAAAAATTGATTGATGGCAATCAAAAAACCTGGCAGGTTACAACAACTTTTTTGAAATGCGGCACTATTAAAGATTGAATCTTTTGTATTTTCATTCATGCATTTTAAAAAATCTGCCCTTGTTTTAGTTTTTGCAGTTACATTTTTTAGTTCCTGCCTAAACCTTATTCTTAATTCTTATACAGGCATTTGGTTTTATACTTATACAAGTGAAGGCATTTCAAGTCAATTCAATCTTACGCCGGCAAGTTTTATTTGTCTTCAGCCTGATAATAATTATACGCTTGACTTTGGCAAATTTGAATATGGCAAATGGCAAAGAAATAAAGACACGCTTTTATTACATAGTTCTTCCGGAGCCATAAGCGTATTTCTTATTAATTATAAAATGGGGAGCGTTTTAAAATTAAATACAGAGGCGGGAGTTATATGCGATTTTGAAGCACAGCATTATTCATTTTCTAAAAATACTGCGCAGCCGTTTTCTTTACAGGATAACCAATGGCGAATACATGCAACACATAAAGAAACACCGGCTGAAATAAAAATGCGTTTGGTAAATCATTGCAAATTTTGGAAAGATTATTTTATGTGGGCTGTTGATAATAATATTGAAGCTGTTGATGTGAGAGCTACGCCATCGCCAATTACAATTTATGGTAACGGATTTGAATTAAAAGAGTTTAACGATTTACCAGAGACCTGGAAAAATTATTTTTATGATTCTGCCGATTGTAAGCTTGCTGATAGTTTGCTAACAAATGTATTTATGCACAATGAAATTGCATGGGCGCATACTGATAGTAAATATAAAATGTATATCGGCGCGTTTGAACAATTAGAGCAATTTTTGAGCAATAAGGATGTTAGTAAATTTCAATAAGATCTTTGATTTTATCTGCAGGATTTTACAACTTCAACTCTCCCCAGCCTTGCCTGTATTCTCTTTTTACAAATTGATTAGCTGCTTCAAAATTAGTGATGCGCATATTTTCTCCATCCCATTTATAAGCAATATATCTGCCCGGCGTTTCAACATCTTCTACTTCTCCATACACAGGATCTTTTCTTTTTATTGTTGTGCGAAGATTAAAACTGCGCAATAATAAATTGCCCATCAATACAGTTTCTGTAAGCGGGCCTGCATAACCTTCAAACGGCGA